>JBHLOX010000226.1:0-3533 GCA_048940045.1 Promethearchaeota archaeon | reverse complement strand
TCTCTTCACCACTTCGCTGGTAAGCCCATTGGACAATTTCTCGAGTCACGTGTCACTCACATGTCTAATAACCGACCAATCTACACGATACGAATCTACGACCCAACATCCGATGAGGTGTTTGAGATCAAGGGCCAGGACCACCATTCTACGGTGGCCTTCGAGAGGATTGGCGATGTGATCGAGTGCCCATACTGCAACTATGATAATACCGCACTGAGTACGCGTTGTCGAAATTGTGACGCTGTTCTCTAGTCGAAACCGTTTGGTTCTTCCATAGCATTTATGATTGAATCCCAGATTTGGTGAATCTGGTGATTTCCTGTGCAGGAGATAGTCAATCCATTCGTCGAATTCATACGAAACTTACTCAATCCGTTTAATTTGGGTCAATACGCCGAAGTTGTTGCTGTTATACCTTTTCTTCTGTTATTGTACGTAATCTATCTAATTGTCATGAGAAGCATCAAGATCTCCTTCCGACGGGTTGGGGTGCCTGATGAGGCCATCAGTGGAATACGACTAATGATTCGCCTCCTGTTCTTTGGAGTGGGATTAAGCACACTCCTGACTGCTACTGAACTCATATCCGGTACAGCTGTCATTACTGGAGGTGCAATCTTTGGGACTGCAATCGGTCTTGCGTTTGCTAGAGCTCTCTCAAACATGGTCAGCGGATTCTACATGCTTGTTGCGAGACCTTTTCGTGTTGGAGATTACGTCCGAATTGGGGACATCGAGGGCATTGTGAACGAGATTTCGTTGAATTATACTCGCCTGATTCTTCCTGATATGAACAAGCAGTTGGTTCCTAATAGCAAAGTGGTTGAGTCTGAGGTCACAAACTTCAGGGTCCGAGTAGATGAGCTGATGTACGAACGAGGGGTTGAACAGGAAAAAGATGATCAAGGCAGTAGGTTTAGGTCCGCCTTGGGTGGTCTGAAGAACCTAGCCAAAGGATCTGAGGTCTATCGTTATACATTTGATGTTCAGGTGCAGAAGGACTACTCGTTCAAGAAAGTCCTCGAATATTTCAATGATGTATGTGACAAGCATGCAGAGAACTTCCTCGAAAAACCTGAGATTATGTACTGGAACAATCAGTCTCTTGCAGTCATCTATAGAATTGCGTTCATTGTTAACAAACCAATGGAGATTCTCACAGTGGGAGCTGACCTTCAAGCAGAAATTGCACAATTTCATGAAGCTCTGAGGTAGGTGTGAGCTAAAGAGGAGGCCTTTTCCTGAAGAACAGGATCTTCTACTTTACAGGAACGGGCAACTCTCTCATGGTGGCGAGGAAAATCAGTGAAGCTCTTGGAGATACGGAGGTCCTCTCAATTGCGCATTTTCAAGATGATGGTTCCGATAGGTCATTTGACATATTGGGATTAGTGTTTCCTGTCTATTGGGGTGGACTGCCACTCAAGGTCCTAGAGTTCCTCCCTACATTGAGGAGCTATAATGAGAGCTATGTCTTTGCTGTTGAAACTCATGCCGGAGGTCCAGGAAATGCTCTTTCTCAACTTAGAGCGGAGATTCAACAGATTGGTCTAGACCTCTCTGCAGGGTTTCTTCTTAGGATGCCATCAAACTATATCATCAGTTATGATGCTCCCTCTGAACATGGCATTCTCCGCATTCTCGAAAATGCTGACAAGACTATCACTGATATTGTGGATATAGTCAGAAACAAGTCAGTTCATTTACCTTCTTCTGTGCTCTCTTCATACTCTGGTATTCGCGGGAGTTACAAGCGATTCTTAGAGAGAGTGAACAGCTCTGACGAGAGGTTCTGGGTTGATGAGAGTTGCTCAGAATGTGAAATCTGTGTAAGAGTCTGTCCAGTGCAGAACATACAGATGAAAGAGAATAGACCTGAGTGGCTACATCACTGCGAACAGTGCCTTGCCTGTATCAACTGGTGTCCAGAGAGTGCCATCCAGTTTGGATCTGGAACGGAAAGTAGAGGTCGCTATACAAATCCAAATGTCACAATTGAGGACATAGAACGATAGTCGAATTGTTTTTAGCGCACCATCCTCACGGGTGCTCAGCGTGGCGATACAATGACGAGAGTGTTTGCAATCAATGGGAGCGCCCAGATGGAAAAGGGGTACACACACAAGATTCTGACCCCGTTTCTCGAGGGAATGGAAGAAGCTGGTGCAACAGTTGAAAGCATCTTTGCCAAGCGTTTCAAGATTAGACCTTGTCTTGGTGACTTCCACTGCTGGTATGAAAAGGTAGGGAAATGCATCCAGAATGACGATATGGAGAAACTCTATCCAAAGTTTCGAGAAACTGACATCCTCGTACTTGCTATACCTATCTACTTCCCCTTTCCTGGAGAGATACAGAACCTGCTAAACAGACTCATGCCACTTGTAGAGCCCATCCTGGAGTTTCGGGATGGTCGCACTCGAGCGAAGTTTCATGATGACGTCAAGATATCCAAGATAGTGCTGGTTTCTACCGGGGGTTGGTGGGAGAAGGAGAACATGGACCTAGTGGTCGATTTCGTGGAACATATGGCCAAGGATGCAAGTGTTGAGTTCTCAGGAGCTGTTCTGAGACCACATGCATTTCTCATAGATAAGTACAAGGAGAAGGCTGACGAGGTTCTAAGTGCAACGAGGAAAGTTGGAACCCAACTCATCAAAGAGGGCAAGATGTCAAAAGATACGCTAGAGGTCATTAGCCAACCACTGGAGCCTGAAAAAGACCTCCGGGAATGGTACAACAACGCGTATCAAAAGGCAAAGGAATCTAGCTAATAGTCCGGAGAATCAAGCATGGCAGATGTGAAGATCATTCCAACTGAGTTCACATCAGAGGGAGAAACAATCAGAGGATACTTTGTTGTTCCCCACGAAGAGGGTCCATTTCCTGGGATATGCAAGTTCCACGGTCTCCCAGGTGGACCTGACATAGTTGGAGGTTTTGCAACAAAACTCGCAGAAGCTGGGTTTGCAGTCCTGACCTTTGACTTCCGGGGATTCAGACAGAGTGACGGAATATTCACGCTGTCAGGTCAGATCAATGACTCAAAACATGCAATAACTCATCTTCTGGAGTCTGATTTGACTCTAGATTCTTGGTCTGGCATATATGCGGCAAGCTGGGGTGCAGCAGTTGCTATCTGCGCTCTTGCTGAGGACTCACGATGTGATGCATTATGCCTGAGAGCCCCTGTTTTTGACACACTCTGGTTCGCGGAATCCCCAATGATTCGCCCAGCTGTTGACTCAATAGTTGAAACAGATCCTACTCAGATACGGGGCATCGAAGACCCGGAAACCCAAGAGATGATTCTAAGAAGAATGGTGGAGGATGCCAAAGTACACAACCCAATGAATGAGATAGCAAAGATAGCTCCCAGACCGATGCTGATAGTGCACGGCACTGACGATTTTGGTGTTCCCTTGGCGGGTGTCAAGCGACTGTATGAGCTGGCGGGTGAACCGAAGGAGCTGATTATAGTGGAGGGTGCAGACCACAACCTATCAGACCCTCGGGTATATGAGATCACA
>JBHLOX010000069.1:0-14489 GCA_048940045.1 Promethearchaeota archaeon | reverse complement strand
TTTGGCAATATGACCGGAGTAAGATAAAGGCAGGGTGGCATCGGATAAAGGAATGGGACTACTATTACATTCTGAACGAGAAATATGGAATTACCTTCACCATGTCTGATCTTGGGTATGCTGGACTCATGGCTGTGGTATGGCTTGACTTTGAGAGGAGCACCTACACCCAAGAGGAAACTCTTGCTTTGTTTCCAAGGGGTAGAACCAATTTTCCCTCAACATCTAGTGAAGGAGATGTGGAATACGAAGACAAGAAACTGAAACTTGGATATTATGTAGAACCTAGAAAGCGAACCATTAGGGTCGAGTTCCCTGAATTCACAAACAGTCTTGGAGAGAAGGATCTCTCAGGTGAGTTAGTTCTTCATCAGAATCCAGACATGGACACAATGGTCATCGCAACTCCTTGGAAGAACAGGAAGAAGTTCTACTACAATCAGAAGATCAACTGCATGCCTGCAAAGGGTACAATCAAAATCGGGGACACTGAATATGAGTTCTCCCCTGAATCTAGCTTTGGAGGACTAGACTGGGGTAGAGGTAACTGGACCTACAAGAACAGGTGGTACTGGGGGTCAGCATCTGGACTTCTGAATGGAAAACCCTTTGGATGGAATATTGGGTATGGTTTCAGTGATCGCTCCTCTGCATCAGAGAATGTGGTTTTCTATAAGGGGAGAGCCCACAAATTGGATGAAGTGACTTTCCACATGGATGTTAATGACTACATGAAGTCTTGGAAATTCACAAGCAATGACGGTCGGTTTGAGATGGACTTTGAACCCATAGTGGACCGATTTGGGAAGTTCAACCTACTTCTCATCAAGTCAGTACAGCACCAAGTGTTTGGATGGTTCTCAGGAAAAGTGGTTCTGGATGATGACACCGAATTAAACATAGACCGCTTTCTTGGGTTTGCTGAAGATGTCTACAATCGATGGTAGAAGGCTGAAAACGAAAGATAACGATGTTTTTATGAGAGCAATCGAAACGGATGCGATTAGGTGAATTCAATGAGTGTTGATGTCTCGAGTAACTACATTGAGGTTAATGGAATACGAATGCATTACGAAGAGATTGGAAATGGAACACCGCTTATCTTGCTTCATGGAGGCAATTTGAATGCCAACTTTAATTGGAAATCATACTATCCAATCTTCTCTCAGCACTTCAGAGTTATTGCACCGGATTGCAGAGGTCATGGAAAATCAGACAATCCAACAAGGGAGTTTAGCTGCAGACTGATGTGTGATGATATTGTAGCATTGATCAATGAGCTAGAACTTGATAGACCATTAGTTGTAGGTTACAGTGATGGAGGGCATATCGCGCTGGAGATTGGAATCGAATACCCTGAAACTGCTCGTGCAATTATTGCTGGGGGTGTTCTTGCTGAAATCTCTCAAGATTACATCGATTGTATGAATTCTTGGGGAGTCAATGGTCCCGGAGATGTAGACTTCAGCAAATACGAAGCAACCTTCCCAAGGGTTGTACCTATTTTGGAGATAATTCATTCATCAGTATATGGTAAGGAATACTGGAAAGAACTATTCACTAACCTTTCGAAGCTATGGATGGACCCTAATGAATTCCCAGGTGATAGAGTAAGGAAGATTTCGGTACCAACTTTGATCTTGAATGGGGACCGTGACGAAGTCGGTCCTCTGGATGACCCAATACGAATTTTCCGAATGATACCAAACGGTGAGTTGTCGATAATCCCGAATGCTGATCACATGGCAGTCCTCTCACAAGTGGACATGTTTTCAAAAGTCATGCTAGATTTTCTAAAACGACATGAGTGAGAAATGGGGCCCGAGGCGGGAATCGAACCCGCATCAAGGGAGCCACAATCCCTTATGCTGCCACTACACCACTCGGGCCATGGATACGGTGGCGATTTCATGCACGATGATTTTGGCTTATTAGCTTATCCTTCTACAACTACTCGGACACTTCAAATTCTGCTGTGATGGGAATACTATTAGTGAGAACCACGGGTCTGTTGATTCTGATTAATCTGCGTATGGGGTCTACAATGTGCGATTAGGTCTTGCTCAAATGGAATTGAAGCTTGGTGACATTGATTACAATGTTAGTCAAGCAATGGTGTTGCTTGATGGTGCTGAAGATAACTGCGTGGATGTGTTAGTGCTCCCTGAGATGGCGAACTCCGGATATTATTTCAATTCCTATGAAGAAGTGAGGAAGCATTCTGAGAAAATACCTACCGGACCGTTATCGAAAGAACTTATCAAATGGTCAAAAAAAGGACGCCTTGTGGTAGCAGGCATTAATGAGTCAACAGAGGATGGACTCTACAATTCAGCTGCGATAATCGCAAATGGGAAACACATCGGAACTTATCGAAAACACCACCTCTATGGTCCTGAGAAGGAGTGGTTTTTGAGAGGCCCTTTTGAGCCACCAGTCATTAAGCACAATGAACTTGTATTCAGTGTCATAATTTGTTTTGAATGGAATTACCCAGCGAGAATAAAAAGCGTCTCAGCTAAGGGTGCAAAATTGATTTTCCATCCCGTAAATAGTAGCAACTACCGTTGGCGAGATGCAATGCGGGACATTGCCATCGATAATGGTGTCTTCACAGCTTCAGCAAATAGGGTTGGAAAAGAAGGAGATTATACATTCTCTGGAGAATCCTCCATCATAGACCCACAGGGTGAACTCATACTAAAGATGGATTCACAAAGCCATCATGTAGGATGGATTGACATTGGATAGATAACCACTCTCTGTCCTCATCATTTACTAAGTCTTGTTTCCAATCACATAGCCGCAATCTTCCCATACCTTAAGCATTTCTGGATTCTTGCGAAGGTACTCCTCCTTCAATTCCTCTGGCACCTTGTTCATCATGCATGACAGGTTGACACATCTCATGCAATAGTTCTCACGCAGGAACTTCTCAAGATATCCTGCAACAAAAAGCGATATGAGCGTAAGCCCTACCATTGTTGCAGTCAAGAGGATTTCTGCACCAGTTGAGAATAGTATCCATGTCGCATATCCTGCGATAAGAATCGGGAAGATGTCAATGAATCCCCCAACCAGCGACATAGCTATTTTATCTGATCTCTTCATAGGTGCGGGGTCGAATTTCCATATTCTAGGTATACCTTTGAGCGTGATGCATTCCAGAGTCTTGCCCTCCTTCTCATAGAAAGGACAGTGTCGACATAAGTACCATGATTCAATCGCAGTAAAGTTCAGAGCAATCACAACAGCAAACAAGATGAATGCCCACCATACTCCAGTCAGGAATGATGCAACACCCATCACCAAGAATTGCAATGCACGAAAGGGAAAATGTGTTCTGCGGAAGCATTTCACGAGTTCTTCATCGTATCTACAATTCAATTTACCATCCAGCTCACAGGCAACACACACACTTCCATTTTTTGATGTGCAGATGATATATTCATGCTCTTCAGACATTGCAAAGCACTTCGATGATATTGAATGACTCCGTCCTACTTGAATATGGTTGAACAGGACCAATAGACACCGATTAATACCGGATTTGTGCTATCTTGTTGGAGACTCCTAGAATGAAACCTTTTGCGGATAGCCTAGACAGAATACTGGGTGAAGGTGCAATCGCTGTCATGGGTGAGGCTCGACGGTTAGAAATATCAGGAAAGAAGATACTTCATTTCGAGATTGGGCAACCTGATTTTCCTACACCTAGACACATCAAACATACTGGAATCAAGGCAATAGAAGAAGGATACACTGGATATTCAGTGTCAGGAGGGATACCCGAGTTCAAACAGGTCTTGCAAGACGAGGTGGAAAGGACCCGGGGCTTTCGACCCTCTCAGGATCAGATTATAGTCATGCCCGGGGGGAAAACTGGAATCTACCTCACCATGGTGGGGATATGCAATCCTGGAGATGAGGTAATTTTCCCAGACCCAAGCTTCCCAACTTATAGATCCCTCTGTCATTACATTGGGGCAATACCTATACCTATTCGATTGAAGGAATCGAATGATTTCCGTTTAGACCCTGAGGATGTCGGTTCAAGCATAAGTGACAAGACCAAGCTCATAATCCTGAATTCCCCTCAAAACCCAACAGGCAGTGTCATGACCAAAGACGAGCTCCAAGCAGTTGCAGAATTTGCAGAATCAAAGGATTGCTTCATTCTCTCTGATGAGATTTACTCAAAGATACTCTATGACACTGAATTTCATTCTGTCACTACCTCTGATCAGGCCAAGCAGAGGTCAATCCTTCTTGATGGCTTTTCAAAGGCATACTCAATGACCGGATGGAGATTGGGATACATTGTTGGTCCTGAAACCTTCACCAAGAAACTTGTGACTCTTACAGTGAATGTATTCTCATGCACACCTGAGTTTGTTCAGAGGGCTGGAATAGCTGCGCTTACTGGGTCTCAAGAAGAACTGCATGAAATGAAGCGCACTTTTCAAAAACGACGTGATGCAATAGTGAGGGGCCTGAATGAAGTCCCTGGTTTTACTTGCAAGACACCCCTCGGTGCCTTCTATGCATGGCCGAATATTTCAGAAACCGGAATGAAATCTCAGGAAATGGCATCCTTATTACTGCAACAGACTGGTGTTGCATGTCTTCCTGGAACAGCCTTTGGTCCAGGCGGAGAAGGATATCTTCGATTCTCCTATGCTACATCAATGGAAACAATTTCAGAAGCTATTGATTGCATCAAGGATTCAAGTACTAGCTGGACTGGTTAGATAGATCCGTCCTTTGGAGGTTAGAGTTTCAAGAGGAATGTATACTGATCATCTTCTATGCTAAGTTTGCTCTCAATCATCTTTCCTGTCTTATGGATGAAGTCAATCATTTTGATATTCTTGGGATGCACATAGGCAATGAAGGCACTCACACCCTTGCTCTTTGCAATCCTCATCATCTGATTCAGGAGGAATGTACCAATGCCCATGTTTTGAAACTCATCCTGTACAAGAAGGGCGAATTCAGCTTCGTTTGTACTTCTATTCAACAGATATCTCCCAGCTGCTATTATCTTCTCACACTCTTCATCTTCATTTAGAACACCAACAAGGGAAATGTCAGACTCTTGGTCTACATAGTAGAATTCCTGTAGCGTCTGTCTACGAAGACTCCTCAGTGGTGTAAGAAAACGGAAGAAAATCGACTCCTCGCTGAGACCATAGAAGAGTCCCTTGATTCTATCAGCATCATCTGGACGTATCAATCTGGCGTGGATTGCTATTGGCCCATCTGGTCCTTCGAACTCTCCTTGTGCTTCATATTCTGTCGGGAAGTACGTCCCCTTCGAAAGGAATGGAACCTGATCCTCAAACACATAGTGCATTTCCTTTGCTGCTTCTAATAATCCATCTCGATAATCTGGGTGAGCTATAGCGATAAGAGAGAGCACACGTTCACGGATTGTCTTTCCTCGAAGTGTGGCTAATCCATACTCTGTGATAATGACATCTACATCACCCCGTGTTGTAACAACTCCTGCTCCTTCACTCAGACGTGGCACAATCTTTGAAACTGTACCATTCAAGGCTGTGGATTTTACGCAGATTATTGATTTACCTCCCTCAGATCTAGAGGCTCCTCTAATGAAATCTACCTGTCCACCAATACCACTATAGAATGCGTGACCAATTGAGTCTGAACAGACCTGTCCAGTCAAATCAACCTCAAGAGCTGAGTTAATTGCTACCATTTTTCTATTCTGACTGATGATATAAGGATCATTCACGTAGGCAGTTTCTCTGAAATCAAACAACGGGTTGTTGTTTACATAGTCATAAAGCCTCTTTGTACCCATAGCAAAACTTGCAGTGACCTTCCCTCTGTTGATGCTCTTCTTCATATTAGTGACAACACCACTCTCAATGAGGTCGATGATACTATCACTGAATGTTTCAGTATGAATGCCTAGATCTTTTACGCCTGAGTTAATGAGATTGGATGTAACTGCCTTTGCTACGGTACCTATACCTACTTCAATAGTTGATTCATTTTCAATAAGTCTGGCTGCATATTCTCCTATACGGTTCTTTACCTCGCTCACTTCTGGTGCTTCAAACTCTCTCAAGGGTTCATTGTATTGCACAAGGTAATCCAAATCTTTCACATGAATATAGGAATTCCCGTGTGTCACAGGCATTCTCTCATTCACTTGAGCAATCACCATATCTGCGTGTTCGGCACCAGTCTTAGTTATGTCCACAGAAATCCCAAGTGAACAGTATCCGAATTCGTCTGGTGGACTAACTTGTATCAGTGCTACATCCAATGGGATTCTCTTGGTTCGAAAGAAGAAGGGTATGTCTGATAGTGGAGCTGGAGTATAGTCCGCACGGCCTTCTGAAACAGCGTTTCGTATATTGTCTGACACAAAGAAAGTGTTATGTCTAAATTGAGCTTGAAACTTTGGATCAGCCGAAGGAGTATTGCCGATTGTGATAAGATGGACAATTTCATTATCCGCCATCTTGTCAGCGTTCTTCCCTAGTTCTTGGACAAGATGATAAGGAACACCACAACCTGTTCCTAGGAGGATTCGGGTGCCTCTTCTGATTTTCGAGATGGCTTTAGCAGCAGTGACAATCTTGTCCTTGTACTTTTCAGTCCAGTTTCCCTTGGCATTCATATCTTTGTCGCCTCAGGTCAAAGTAACATGTTCAAGCGAACAAATTTGAGCGTTTCGAGTTAAACTTTGAGGAATTTAGGATTCTTGTCCAAGTAGTTTTAGCAATGTGACCTCGCTTAGCAGACCAAGTCGCTCTGCAATGGTTTCAACTGCCTTTACTGCAGGTGATTCACCATCTAGCACGAATAGTGGTTCTCCTCGATAATTGGCCTTGGACAGTTCATCATCGCTAGGAATCATCCCAATGAGATCCAACCCCTCTTCCTCAAATTGCCCTCTGAGGTCGTCTTCCATATCCGGCGGAAATCGGTTTCCTATCACGACAATTTTTTTGAACTCAATATGAACCTCCTTTGCTAGGTCTCTAATC
This sequence comes from Promethearchaeota archaeon, assembly GCA_048940045.1. GTDB lineage: Archaea > Asgardarchaeota > Thorarchaeia > Thorarchaeales > Thorarchaeaceae > SMTZ1-45. Next base: position 7,464 of record JBHLOX010000069.1, on the reverse strand, counting down.
CGTAATGCTGCTTCAAAAGCAGCTCTTGAAGGATCGACAACAATGATTAGGATGTCCACGTTTCGATTTGTTCGCCTACTCAGATGCTCAAGCCCTGCACTCATATCCATCAATGTGATCTCGTAGTTCTTACTCAGTGTGTCGAGGATTTGAGTGAGAAGGCGATTGACATAACAGTAACATCCCTCTCCCTCTGTTCTTCCCATGGCCAAAAAATCAAACCTGGGATCTTCGATGAGTGACTCGAAGATCTCTCCTTCCAAAACATCCTGTTTTGCCACTTCTCCACCAAGTGTTCCTTCATCTATATCTTGCCTTAGCCTTGTGGCGATTGATCCAACGGTCTTGGGTACGTCAATTCCGAGTGCTCGGGGAAGATTCATGACTGGGTCTGCATCAACTACGAGAAGGTCCCTCTTTGTTCTCTCAGTGACAATTCGGGTGAGAAGAGCAGCTGTTGTTGTCTTCCCTACACCGCCTTTACCTGATACCGAGATTACGAGACGTTCTCTCATACTAGTAATTTTCACTCCTCTTTCCATTTGCCCTCTTGCAGGTATTTCCCGATCCCACTAGAGTCCTGTGGACCTACTTTCACTGTCCAACCACTGGTTTCCTCTGTTTCACCACTGATTCTTGCTGCCATCCCTGGACTGATCAGGATTTTGTGGTTCACTTTGTCAGCGACCTTGTACTCTTCAAGGCTTTCTGCGACTTTGTCAGCTGTGAGTTTGCGACCCGCCACAGCTGATTGCACGCTCATTCCTTCTGTGTCTACAACCATCAAGTATGTATCAACGCCAGCCTGTTTGATATCACTCTCTACTGTGAAATAGGTGAGCGCAAAGTTAGTAGTGTACATCACTGGTGCATCCGGCCCAACATCTCCGAATTCCATCAAGCCTGGCTCGACAGCCACTGGCTTCACCGGGTCAGTATAGAGGTTGCTTCGTAGGAATGTTAGCGGGAGATCTGTCCACATATCCAGACTGTGTAGCACAACGATGTCTGCATACCTCACAATCAGTGCTGCAGCTGTTAAGACCTCATTCCATTTTGTCAACTCTGGAGCCTCCCCTTCACGGTGGTCAGCCCAAGCACCAATTGCAGAGGCAAGTGTAGGATATCCCAGAAGTTCATTCTCTTCGAGTATCGCTGAGCGTCGAATCTGGGTAAAGTCATCAACTGTTGTTCCTAGACCTGCTTTTGATATAGTACCTGGGTCAAGAACAATATCCTCAACACCGAGTGCACGAAGTGTGTTGACCAGTGATGATAGGTTGTCAAGACTTCCAGGTGCATATGCCACTAGAGGAAGGCTATGCTTGGCGGCAATCTCTCCAACTTCTGCCCAGGTGTCCAAAGTCGCAGCATAGAGAAGAGGTCTCTTGTCTGCTATTGTTCTCGCAGCTGTATCCAACATCTGTGGGTCCAGAGAACAGAGCATTATGGGCCAATCGGTCAGCTCTGTAAGTTTCTTTGCAGCAGAAGCGAATGTCTTTGGGTCTTGAGAAACTCCTCTTAGCGCAATTCCATCAAGACGTAGATTTGTGCCAATGTAGACATATGTCCACTCTTCTATCGCTTTAATCCGAGCTGCCAATGCATCGCCTTCAAGATTGTCAGGTACATCGATGAAAAATGAAGTGGGGTTTGAGTACCTGAGGTCATGTCTATATAGGACAAGTTTCCCACCTACTGTTGCTGCTTCCTCCCCGACACCAATCACTACTTCTCTGACTGGTGGCCGAACAAGTTCTTGTAACTTCTCCAGTTTTTTTGCATATTGCGCCTCTGCGAAGAGAGGTGTGCAAGCCTTGAGCTTCACTGTATGTTCAGCCATCTTGGTAGCAAAAGCCATGCAGTTTGCTTCTCCACACTCCTTGCAATTCGTACCGGGGAGTAATGGATAGATCTCTAATGGACCTGGTAGCTTTGCCATTTATGTCCCCTCCGGAATCACTAGTGTGGTCCAGTCTGGATACTCCTCTGGTTTGACCTGCTGTCGCTCTTTCATCCAGTCAATCAAATCGTGCACCGTCTTGATAGCAGCAGGATGCATCATCATGAAGAGATCGTTGCCTGCTAATAACAACGCAAGAGCAGTGACACTCTCCCATATTGGTCCTCTCAGCTCTCTTGGACCCAGTTCAGGGTTCTTTAGCCAAGCTTCTCTTGCGGCCCAAGCGTTTGTTGTTCCAGAGCTGATTGGGAATCTTAGTTCCTCATCACCAAGTAGTCCTGCGAGACGCATCCGTTGCATGATGGTAAATGCGTACTCGAGACCATAGCCTAGAGCTGCTGTTGTTGGATCAATTACTATCTGCTCCGGAGTCAACCATTCAAAGAGCCTTCTGTTTAGCTCCTTCTGTTGGTTGATATCAATAGATGTCCAAGAAAGCACGACCTGATCATGTTTCTTTGCAGCAACTGCAATCTCCTCAAAAACATCAACCGTTGCAGAACATAGAAGAGTCCTCTCACCCTCACAGACCTCTGCAGCCTTAGCTAATACGGGCCCGTCCTTCTCTGGGTCTCCTGCGGAACCAATTAGGATTGGGACCTTCACAGCCTGAAGTACTTCTTCGATTGTCTTCGCTGCGTCATTTGGTGAAGTGTCACCAAGTTGTCGGTCCGTACTGATGAGATGCAACGTAACCACATCTGCACCAAACTTGTCTACCACGAGTTTAGCCCACTCAGCTGGGTCCTCGAGCACCTCTTTGTAGTGCATCTTCACCGCATGTGCTAGTGAGATCTTCATATCAAAGACGTCCGCAGCAATAATCGGTGGGTGTTTTGGTGGAGATTGAAACAAGTCCCATGCGGGGCCTGTGTGTCCACCAATGGTCACGGTGTTTCCTCTTGTTCCTCCTTGACCCTTAGTAGCTCCAAGAGTGATCTCCTGGATGCTTTGTGTGTATTTGCCCAATGGTACGTCGAACGAGGCGGGAATCAGTGACTTTGGCATCTCAAGCGCAGGACGTGCTGCTGTTTTTGCCATCTGCTGGACCATAGGTCGTAGAGCCAACTTTAACTCATCGAGTTCTATTGTGACATTTTCAAGGACAAGTTCAGCAAAGTCACCGAACAAATCATCCAACGATGAGGTCCTTTCACCATCTGTGGTCATTTCTTTTTGTCACCTTTTCCTGTTCTTCGAATAATCACTTTTTCAGCGTAAATCTTGGCATTCTTGAAGATAATTTCAAGTCCTCCTCCTACTCCTCCAACCATGGCTGTCATTTCACCAGGAACTGCCACATAATCGGACCCTGCTTCGTCAGCCACAACTGCTGCTTGAATCTCATCCTCCAACTCTACCCAACGGTCAACAACTGGATGATTCTTTTGCTTGAGGAATGTTTTGAGGTCTCCAATACTCATCGCATCCTCTTCAGTTGCTATCTTGTCTCTCATTTCTTCTGGAATGAAGTCAAAGACTCTTTCCTTAACTGACTCAGGAATCCAAACAATGCGTTTCCAGCCATCATCCACCTGCAGAAACTTCGGAGAACGCATGTATTCGATTGATATTCCATGGAATCCTGGGACTTGGCGACCACCAGCTGTTGAGTCTGCCATGCTTGAGAAAGGTAATCCATTTACTGTGTCGCCCTTGAAGTCTCTGTGGACGATTCCTAATCCATCTACCTCTGGAATGACAAATGCGATTGCCTCGAAACAACCGCAGCTTGTATGTGGTTTTTCGAAAGCACTATAGAGTGCAACAGAGTTCACCTTTCCAAGAGATTTCTCGGTGTACGCCTGATTGACTCCAGTAAATTCACCTCGAAACTCGTCTATTGTATCACCCTTGGGGATCGAGTACAATGGGCCTTTCGGATCAACTCGAGCTGCAGCTCTGCCATCAAACCAGCTGATAGCACCACAGTTCGCATATCTCTGAGGGGTGATTGTACAGACGTGGGTGGGAGCAAAAGACTGACAGAGTGAACATCCATAGAATGTATCAACCTCCGCATCAGTGAGCCCTCGTGCTCGTTCATCTCGCTGGTTGTATCGATTTATCGCATCGTCATAACGTTCACCAACGACCTTCGGATCTGTGATAAATGACACCTGAATCTTTTCGATGATATTCATCTCGCTCTTGAAGAGTCGTATCAGGACTTTGCCAAGATAGTCAAAAGAGTTGAATCCTTTCTCAAAGGACTTCTTGCTTAGTCTAATCCAAATGTCATAGCGTTGGTTGAGGTGCATCATCCCCTCAACGAAGTTTACGTATTCATGGATACGCCTCTCAATTACACCTTCAAGATCTGGTTCTATCTCCTTGCCTGCTACCTCCACCACGATTCCGAGGGGATGGTAGCTTCCTTCCTCCATGTCTTTTAGGTCTGGACCTTCTATGGTGACTTTTTCATCCTCGATGTCGCCCATATCTCGGGCAATCGCGAGTTCGAATTTCTGTTCCATCTTTGGTCCACCGAGCTCGACAAACATATCTTTGCCGCGTACTCGCTCACCTTCATATACCACACCAATATCTACAGGAATATCTTCAAATGACAATTTACTTGCCTCCTCCTACTAGCTCAAGAATTTCGTCGAGAGCAGTGTGATACTGCTTCTCCTTCATATTTGGAAATGACCACTTCGCATGTGGTTGATAATATCTCCCGAGAGTGATCGCCACAATTTCCGGTGCAAAGTTCATCACCCCAGACAACATGGTCCATTGCATGTAGTAGGGTTGGCCATAGATCATGATTAAATCGTAGGGTCCTGAACCATGGGGCCCTTTCCAGTCTGGGTCTTGGAGTCGATATGCTAGCTCCATAGCACCCATCGATTTTGCACCATCAAAGCCTTTGTCAATGAATGCCTTAATAGCACCACCTGTGGCAATAACGGGAATCTTCCCTTTGTTAGAAAGGGCAATTGCATAATCTATCATATCGCCCTTTCCATGCTTTTCATTCGGAGCCTCTGCGCCAACAATTAAGAGTGGTTTCTTGGCCTTTGAGAGGTCCCGCTTCAGAACTGCTGGTTTTGTCAGGGCTTTCGCGCTGTCTGGACCGCAGATCTCTCCTGTTTGCCAGGGTACAGGTTTCATGACCATCAGGTCCCACCTCCAATGATCTGCTCTTTCAGGAGCGTTGGATCCGGTATCCTCCGTTCCTTCCATTTGTTCTCCTTCATTTGTGCCAATATCTTGTCCTTCAATGTGATTGGAATGTCCGTGTCACGTCGAATGTACTTCCAGACATCTTCTGGGAAGAATCCGTAGTACTTTTCATGAACATCGATGTAGTGGCTGAGTTTGATGGAACGACCTTTGCCTGTGTCGTTAGGTCGAAGAACTAGTTTCGCTGTCATGACATTTGCTTCAGCAACGGTTTCCGCGGCATAGAAGAGATGCTCAGGACCTGGTGCAGTAACAACACGGTCACCTGTACGAGCATCATAAACTGTCCAGTCTCTCTCATTTTCAGCATTTCCAAGCAGCATTCTTCGGTATTTTGAACCATGTGGGCCCACAATCACAGGAACTCCGAGTCTCCAAAATCCTGCTGCTATTGATGCTGCCTTCTGCGACATAGCTCCCCAAGAGATGCCTACTGCACCTACTCGATTATGGATATAATCTGCAATCTCTGCATAATTACCTCGCAGATTTCTCTTGGCAAATATCGCGGCGATTTTGATTGCAGCACCTGCAATATGTGAGTTTGCAACGCATGAGCCAACATTGACAACACACCCTGCATCAAACTCACCAGACCGTCTTTGATAGATTGATTGGCCGTTCTCATCCTTCACATGACCTGCAGAAATTGCTGCACATCCTGATGTGACAACAATGTATCTACGCTTTGCGAACTCTTCCGCCATGTCATGGACGTCCTTGCCACCTCCCGGATAGTTTGCGCATCCAACATGGGCAATCACTCCAGGAATCTCTCCAAAGACGATTGGCTGACCAACGTTTCTGATTTCTGTGTCCTGAATTGCCCCTCGACCTGTTCTGACGATATGCGTTTCCTCTTTGCAGTCCGCCTCAGCTGCAACAACCATCCAGCTGTGAAGATCATAGTCATTTGGACACGCAGATTCACAACGTGCACATCCAATGCAGTTCTGATATACTTCCCTTAAGGGCTCAAAATTGCCAACTTGAGCTGCTAGAACTGCTTCCATCACATTCTGGTCATTTGGACATGCTCTAATGCACTCACTGCATTTCTTGCAATCAGCCGCCAATTTCTGCATCTGTTTCTTCGAGGGGAAGAACTTCATCTTACGTCTCTTATCCTTTACAGCAAGAGCTACCTTGGTGGCAACCTCTCCCACGATATGATGGTTGGGGATGTAGGCACCGGGTATTTTCCCAGAAACAAGCTCTTCTACAATTGAGTCTGGGTCATCATCTGATCTGTCTGGCAATCCCATGACTGCTTTATCACTTGTTGATATGACCGGGGATTTGACCTTCTTGGCTTCACTCACAACGTCCGTACGGACACATTGTTCGTCCACTACGACTACATCCGCTTTACCGCTCCGGATGAATCTAAGTTGCCATGAGATTGGTCCAATGACTTTTGCCTTTGGGTCTCGACGGGTTATATCCCATGCAGTGCAGCACATCCCACCAACTTCAGCAACCTCATGGAGTCTTTTCTCAGTAATATAATCTGTAATGGACGCTGCAGGAACAATGTTGTGTCCGATTGTCAGAATGATGGCTTTGTTTGTATCCATCATGCCCATCCCGGATTCAACAAGTGGTGCATCGGGATCTGCCTGAGGCATTCCTAGGGTTGAAATCTGTGCAAGATCTGCTATCTCCATACTCAGCTGGTCAATCATTCCTGCATGGAACACCTTGCTCTCGTAGTCCATCCAATTGCCTTCTTGACCAGTTGCAGTGGCAGAGAGTGTATGTGTCATTTGGGTTTCGCAGTAATCGAGAACAATGCTAGCATCCTCTAATGTTCTAGGACGCATACCTGTCACTAAACGAGTTACAGGTGCATGAATCTCAGTACCCGGACCCTGTATAAGCTCTGTTCTTGGTCCAAACTCCTCAATCAGATGATCTATCAGATGTCGCGAATGTGCTAAGTGTGCTGAGCAACCTATATTGGCTGCAGCTAGTACAATTCTAGCTTGCTGGCCTTTGATGTCCATCCCGCAAGCACCCCTTTTGTCACCTGACAAGTCGCACTTGCCCATAGTACATAAACAACAAACCTGACAATAGGGCATGTAAGAGGGCTGGTATTTCGTTAAAATTTTGTGATCCCACGAACGAAGAGTTGTTGGACCTGGCATTGGGGTCGGACCCATAGGTTCATCCCATTCATCATCGACTATCGTGCCAATGCGGACCTCAAGTCCTTTGAATCGACCAAGTCCAGTATCTGCTTCATCCGCTCTGAAGTAAGCTTTCTTCTTCATGCTAGGTTCAGTTCCTGTGCGTGGTAAAAAGCTGCA
>JBHLOX010000068.1:0-14523 GCA_048940045.1 Promethearchaeota archaeon | reverse complement strand
TCCAACCATGCTGAGTCTTGCCCAGATGCTTGATGAATGAGTGCAAGAACACCAGCAACATGAGGTGATGCCATGCTAGTCCCACCCTTGGTTTCCCATAGGGGCGATGTCAAACGGTCTATAGCTGCTCGAATGTTATCACCTGGAGCAGCTACTGTTGGCTTCGTAAACCCATCAACTCTTGGACCCTTACCTGATGATCCCAAAATCCCTGAAGTGAATTCACTGTAGGCAGTAACAGTGATGGCAAAGTCAGCAGTGCTTGGGGAACTAATGGTTCTCTGTGGATCGATGGAGCTCGAGAATTGCATGTTTGTCCATTCCCATTTTCCATCCCAGACGAATCCATCAACCCAGACCAAATCACCGGACTCATTTGTGACTGTTACATTCCATACCCCGCTTTTCCAATGATGTTCATCATTCGAAATCTGAATTATCAAGTTGTTCATACCACGAACACTTACGTCAGCAAAGGCATATGCAGAGAGGTTCTCAGTGTCGATTTCCCATGATTGTTCAGCAATTGTGGAGAAGGCTCCAAGGTCTATTGGGTCACCGTCGGGAGGTGTCAATATGACATGTTCATCGTTATCTCGGGAATGCCACAAAAGACTAAGGAATGAGTAGTCGGGTGGATTTGAAACATCTAACATTGCTGTGCCAATACCACCTGTTGCTGCAGAGAATCGAGCATGCTTGTCCTTATCTCCAAGATTTCCAGCGGCAGCCACTGTCATTAATCCGTATCTCAGAAATGCTTCCGATACTGCAAGGTCCTCCAAGTCAGTCCCATCTAAAAATCCAAGAAACGATGAAAAGGACATGTTGATTATGTCAGCATCATTCTCAATCGCAAAGTCGATTGCATCTAGAATATCTGCCGACGTCAAGTCACTTCGGATAATCATCAGGTCAGCACCAGGAGCAACTCCCACATAGGAGGTCATACCAACCTGACCGCCTGCAATTGTAGATGCCACATGTGTTCCGTGACCATCATAGTCGTCCACGGATATAGCTTGTGTAAGATTAACCCCCCTAACGTAGACATTGGAATTTATTTGATCATAAAGGATTGCGACTTTTGGTACATCAAGAAGAACCACATTCTCTGTAGCTAATGTTATGACATTGTCATCATTCGCATCAATACCGCCAATCCAACGGTCTCCATCAGCATAGCTGAATCCAGGCATACCATCAGCGTTGATGTACATATAATCAGAAGCGTAGTTGAAATCAGGACCAACATTCATATCCACAACAGCCCTGATTGGTCCTTCTCCAGGATCCTCGGACAAATCACCATCCAAGTCTACATAGTAATCTGGTCCATTGTCGCGGACATGATATTCACCTGGTGATGCACGCCAAAAGCTTGGATGTGTCCACAAGATTCCAGTATCCAGAACAGCCACTAAAACTCCAGAGCCATTCACATCTCCGCCATTCTTGTTCAGGTTGGTCCAGACATCATCTGCATTAATTGCAGGAACAGAGGATGTGATGGATGGAACATATTGCTTGGTCCCAGAGGTGGCCCTCACTAAGCCCAATTCGGAAAGAGCCTCTAGTGAATCAATATTATTGACCTCTACAGAGTAAATCCTTCCTACATTGACGACTGACAATCCTCGTCGGACGAAGTTGACACCGAAGCTCTCAGCTTTCAGGATCTCATTATTTGTTAGGGGGTCTTCGAATTCAAGAAGTGCGCTAGCACAACTAGATGAAGATTGCACCTCCATTCTCAGCCGGGATTCAATCAATGGTTCATTAGTCCCACTAATGGAAGTTAGTTCAAGGTGTGCGACAGTTGAAATTGGAGTAAAAATCAATGGAATTAGGAGAATTGTCAGAATGAAGTATCTAAAGTTCATTGGAGTCCCTCTGTGGTGGGTAAGATGATGTACCTATTGCTCACTTGATATGCTTTTGTGTTAGATTATCTTACTGCATTAAGCATTAGAGATAGGGCTTATAACCAATCATGAGGATGGGGAGAAGACACGGAGTACATCAGATGACAACCCCAGATGAGATTCTCAAGATCCTCTTGAAGGGAGAGAATCGAAATACTGAGTTCAAACGGAAACTCACTCGAGCAGATCTCAAAACAGACAGACGACAGAAGTTGGTCACACGCATTAAATACATGACCCATGAGAATCCGTTTGAGGGGCTTTTTCTGATTGGTATTGAGGATATTGGAGGAAAAGAGTGGAAAATCCATGGAATATCTGAGAATTCTCTGAAAACATCAGAACGGGTTCTCACTGATCTTTGTGAAGAGGCAGGTGTTGAAATCGTCGAGGAAGAACAGATTGAAACACCTCAGGGAATGGTTGGCTCCTTTCTTCTGAAGAGACTCGCAACTCCTGAAATCAAAGAAACATGCTCAATCAATGTTGCAGGAAGAGTCAATTCAGGTAAGTCGAGTCTAATTGGTGCACTTGTAACTGGACGCCCTGATAATGGAAGTGGAAGCGCACGATCATTCCTCCTAACACATCCGCAGGAAATCACACGAGGACAAACCGCAGACATCCATCTTGCCTTCATGGGATTCGACAATGAAGGCAACACTGTGTATCCTGAGAATCCACTTAACAAAGAAGACTCAGCAAGGGTTCTTGACCAATCGACGAAGATAATCACTTTCTTTGATGCACCGGGTCACAAAGAATACAGCAAGACAATGATCAGGTCAATACTTGGAGCTGACGCACAATATGGTCTTGTCTTAATCCCAGGTCCCGAAGAGGCGAATCTGATTAGGCAAGAAGAGAAGAACTATGGAGTACCGAGACTTGACGAGATAACTCGCGAACACATGATATTGATGGCAAATCAAGGTGCACCATTCATTGTGATGATTTCTAAGACCGACAAGACCAGTCCTGAAGATCTCAAACTGGTGATGAGTGTCGTTCGAAACAGCCTGAAGGAAGTAGGGCGAATCCCTGCCACTGTTAGAACAATTGAGGAGATTCCTCCAGTCGTTCGAGAGCTCAGTAATGAAGTGATAGTACCTATATTTCTGACATCTGCAATAGAGCTAGATTCACTAGAGCTCATTACGGAGTTACTCAGAGAGTTGCCTGCAAATTCAAAACATATTGCCCTAGCTGATCCTGCTCGTGCATATGTGGACAAAGTGTATCGGGGTATCAAGGGAACGAATGTTGTGGTCACAGGGACTGTGAAATCAGGAGTTTTCAAGACAGGTCAGGCACTGAAAATAGGTCCTGATGGAGGAAACCAGTTCCAAGAAGGACGGCTATTCAGCATTGAGATGTTCAAGAAACGAATTGGGACTGTAAAAGCTGGAGACCTCTTCGGTTTTGATATCAAGGACGTTGACAAGCATCTGGTTCGGAGAGGACAGATGATAACAGATCCTGACATAAAGCCTGGAAGTTGTAGGACCTTCGAAGCCAATATCATTGTCACTAGACATCCCACAAAGATCTCTGTGGGTTATGCACCAGTCTTGCAAGCTCACACAATCCAACAGACTGTGGTTCTTAGGAAGATCTATGATGCAGATTATCTATGTGTTGGCGATTTTGCTCGAGTTAGGCTGGATTTCATGTCCTCACCCGAAGCTTTGGACATTGGCGATAAGATTGTATTGAGAGAGGCAAATACCCGTGCAATCGGGACTGTAATCCAGACAATCAAATGACTCAATCAGTCCAGGTCACAATCTTGTTTTCTGGAAACAGGTTCTCACTACGAAGAATGTTTCTCTGCGAAGAGGCTGTGAGAATAGGCCAAAGGGAAATGCCCTCTGCGGCCACAGATTCGAAGAGCTCGTTTTTCCAAGTTGACGGTGCTGAAACGACAGCCACTGCTTCCGCATTTGTCTTGAAGATTGTAGCCTCAAGGCTAAGTTCCCTTGCTATAGTTCGGACTAAATCTGTTTCTCCCTTCAATAGATAATCCATATCCACTCCAATATGGTTGAAACTTGGTATAAGAGCGATTTTTCCCTTGGAAAGAAGTCTGTCGATAATCTGTGGGGAACCTATCAGGGTGTTTGATAGTACATCAAGTTGCCCAAGAATCAAACGTTCAAGCACAGCTTTCTCATTGACGGTTAGTGATGTATTAGAGAATTCGACAATTGCTTCGTAGGTCCCGGTTGACTTTCTACCTAGCCCAAGAGTTGCCAAAGCTCTTTGAAGAACGCTTTTTCCTTGAGAGAGTAGCCCACCCGAAGTGGGGTAAACGTCCTCGAGATTAAGCCAGTATTCAATGGCGACTATTGGGTTTCCTTGTCCCACCACTATCCTGAGTGTGTTCACTTCTGCGTTATTGAAAAAGGACACATTTACCCAATCATCAGCTGTAGGATTGCCATAAGACAACGAAATCTGAGTGTCTAATGGAGTGGGATCACATATGACCCGTGGTGCGAGGTGAATTGATTCAAGTCCATGTTTTCGTGAGTTTAGTTTCCTTGGTTTCAAGAGGGTCTGACAGAACCCGTGAATTATATGGTACTCCTCAGTCCCGATTGGAACTCTCGAGCTATCATGAATGACTTTGATTGGCAAGTTCCAATCCCTAACATGAGATTCAGAGGGAATTTCTTGAAGAAGATTTAGAAGTCGAATGAAGCCTGTGCTCGAATAACAATCAACATGTTTGATCATGTGATTAACATACGGTAGCCATTCAGAGTCCTTGCTTTTCTTCAACCAGAATTCACGAAAAGCCTTCTCTTCTGGTTTCTTCAATAATGCCAGTGCAATCCCATTCCCAATTAGAGAAGCAATCTCAGATTTGGAATTCTCTTGGTGGAGATGTGAAAGAAAGGCAGTTCGAGTAACAAGTCCGTCTACCCATTTTGATGTTATTGCAGATTCCTCGAAAAGGTACTCACCGTCATCAGTTATTTGAAGCCCAAAGTTTTGTGTGGGTTCTTCCGAACTTGTACGAGTGACGAATATATCAGGAAAAGTAGGAGCAGTAGTCGTTAGGAAACGTGTGACACGTCGTATTGCTTTTGCAAGGGAGTCTCTGAGTTCTTGAGTTGCTTCTATGCGTTGCTCCTCGGGCGTGAGCTCCCTAGGTTTTTCAAATTTGGTGATGAGTTTCGAGCTTGAACGAACCTTCTCGTATATTGAGACCTCGACGTTCTCCCCCGACAGCATAACTCCAGCAGAGTTGAAGAAATAGACTCGAACCCTAAATCGTGTGATGACAGCCACAATGAAAGTTATTCCTCTCAACTGACGAAAGTGCTTTCGCATAAAAGAAGCTTTAACGCGGAGAACCTCAACCGCTGGAGCACCAGTTTCCTTGAACTGTCGTTCACCAAATGCCGCAATCTCTTTTGGGACTTCTCTTGCACTCCTAGGCAACACAGGGTCTCCTCGCTATTTCGTAGGAGCATTAATTCCTGATAAAGATAAGTGAATTCTGCGCCTTACGACACCCTTAATTTCATTCAGTTTGCGGAAATTGTGAAACAGAATGCAGTTTGATATGACTATGCTCATCATCTGGTGGGTTGTTCCAATACTAATACTTGGAGGACGGGCTGTACTTGCGGGATACCGAGCCAAGAAAAAACGTGATGAGCTTAAACAATTAGAAGAGAGATCGACGCCTTTCACAAGTAAGTTCTAACTCATGCACTCTCAGCCGCGACTTCATCACTATCATACATAGGCATCAGGATGTCTCTTGTTGGGGTTGTGTTCATTACAACATCAAGAGTTTCATCGTTTCTCATGAGTATGCAACCTAGAAATTCATACTCAAACTTATCCAGTCGGATGTTTACACCTCTTCTTGGGACTTGAGTTAGGAGAAGAATGATTGAGAAGTTGCCACGTGGCAGCTGGTTGAGAATTCCACGTTTCATGTCAGGCTCAAGTTCACCTTCTAGCTGACGGGTCATGATCCCTCGCTCGATGAAGTTGTATCGGATTCTCTCGAAGTCACCACTAGAACTCTTCTTTGGACGAATGAATGAGATTGAATAACCAAGTCTCTTCAGTGAGTTATATCCTATGAGTGTCCGAAATAATGGAGGACTCAGAGACTCTAGTTCCACCTTACGTAGTTCTACGATTTCTCCATTTCTTCGTACTTTCAAGTTCATAGGGGTTCACGCATCCAAACCCAATGGTCCCAATTCAGGAATTACAGAATCCTTTGTAAAGCCTTCTGCGAAAAATCTCCGCGAATAACCCCCTCACGGGCTAGTAAATCAATCTTCTTATCGATTCCGCCAGTATAACCCCCGATACCGGTTGATGAAACAACCCGGTGGCATGGAATTACTGGCCCCAAACGGTTAATTCTCATCACATTTCCCACGAATCTCGCTGCACCAGGCAATCCAGCCTTTTTTGCTACATCCCCATAGGACATTGTCGCGCCAAATGGAATTTTCATGACAACTTCGAGAACTGCAACCTGCTTTGGTGTAAATCCTGAGAAATCCAACCTCACATCATGCACTGCCGCATCTTTAACTCCCTCATGAACTGCGAAAACGGTTTCTAAAGCAGTCTTCCACTCATCCGTATCCTCTCGATGCAGTGATTGTCCATTAACGCTCTTGATTGCTTCATCTTCTGTTTCACAAGGATAAGAACTTGTATAGAGGCCTTGAGAAGTGAAGACTCCAGCTATGTACTTACCATCTTTTTCTAGAAGGACAAGTACTCTCTCTGATATCAGACAATTCACCACTTATGCAAATTTATTGACCTTTTTTGCAACAAAGGTCAGGATGGAACTTAATTCGGGATCACTTTTCTTTGAACCCAGCGGAGCCCAACCACCGTCTTCATTCTGACTCTGAATTATGAGTTCTAGTCCTTTGCGGATTACCGTTTGCTCAAGTTCGTTTTTTGGTTTGCCTACCGCAGTAAGGTCTGCCATATCAAAGGTTGAACGGTTCTCAACAGAGTCTTTTAGATGCTGTAGGAGCGCAGCCCTTCCATTCTCGTAGATCTTGTTGTCAGAATTGATGCCCACAGCTTTCAGCCCGAGTAAAATATTTCCAGTACCGACTGGATCGGATTCCTCTCGCCCAATGTAATCAGGCCAATGTCCATCCTCATATTGATTATACAGAAGGAAGTCTCTTGCTCTCTTTAGACGTTCTTCATCTTGACATTCTGCTAGACATAGCGCCTCCAGAGCTTTCCCAGTGAGCCAGGTGATACTCTTTGCAACTGGATACCAGGTTCTTCCTATACCTCCCCATTTATCCTCGATATGGGGATCTAGTTTCAGGGTTTCACTAAATCCACCATCATTCTTTTGCCTTGACAGTAGGAACTTGATCATTGCATCGATTACTTCAGGCCATTGTGATTTATTTCTAGATATCAAAGCCAGAATCTCCGCTGTTTCTTTCACAGAACTCGGGTTTCCTCTCTGAACGCCAAACGGCATTCCTCCATCTCTGTTTTGTAGTCGTTTAACCTCATTCATTAGTTCTTCAAACTGCTCCTTAGAAAGGTCATTTCCGGCTGAAGCCAGTCGAAGTCTATCTGCGATGTTCCCATTTTTTAGCAAGTAATTTCGATGATCATAAAGAAGATTGATTCCCATCTTTTTCAGGTCCTCCATTTTCATAAACATACAATCCCTGAGAAAGCAGGATTGTAAAACTAGTCAGTATTCAAACGGCTCATAACGATAGGTATGAATACTAACCATTTGAGCGGATATTAAGGTTATCCGAACCTACTCGTCTTCCGACTCGAAGTGCTCCAATATTTCTTTGCGTCTCTCGCGACGTTCGTCCTCACTCATCTCTTCTGTACGACGTGTTTCTTCTTCCACGACAATAATCTTCTCCCGGGGAGTATGTCTTATTCTGTGCTCTACCTTGTATTCTGGTGCAGTACGAACAATCCTTTCGTGTCCACATTCTCTGCACTTCAATATGATAGATTTCTTTCCTTCCTCTTTTTTAGGGAGCATAAGAGCACCGCATTTTTCACAGAATTCCATAATAATTCTCCCCATCAGGTTTATAGGTTCGCGTTTTCGTAACCGGGTTTCATTTAAGTTTGACGTTTAGGAATAAAAATCACTTATTATCGAGAGATTAATGGTTTAGAAAGAAAGACTTATGTCAAAGAGGCTGCGAGCCGGCGTTAGCAGAATGTACTATCCCTGAATAGGAGACATGGATAATGGTACACGTCAGGCCTTTCAGAGCTTATAGGTATAATGAGGAGAAAGCAGGAAATTTGTCGCGGCTAGTCACACCGCCTTATGATATCATCAAAGGAGCAAAGATTGATGACCTGCAATCAAAATCAGTGTACAACATTGCTTGGATTATAAAGAACAAACCAGAGGATACTGATACAGAAACCAACAACCAATACACACGAGCTCGCAATCGCTTCAACAGCTGGGTGGAAGATGGAATTCTGAAACAGGATGATCTAGAATCATTCTATGTCTATGGTCAGGACTTCCAGGTTGAGGGGAGGAATCTCTTTCGTTTTGGATTCATTGGCTTGATAGAACTTGAGGAGTTTGCCACTGATGCTCCTGGATCAGGTGTATTTTCTGGTGTTCTGCAGCACGAGGAAACACTTCCAAAGGACATTGAAGATAGATTGAATCTTTGTAGGGCATGTATGGCGAATTTCGGACAGATTTTCGTCATATATCCAGATCATGAAGGAGCTGTTGATTCTGTGCTGGAGAGAAACATGAAGAAGGAACCAGTCGGCGATATTACAGACGATGCTGGAATTCGACATAGGCTCTGGCAAATTGATGAAAAAGATGACACAGATGAGATCACCAAACTGATGAAAGACAAGTATGTCATAATTGCCGATGGTCATCACAGGTATAAAACCGCCCTCGCACTTTCAAAAGAGCATCCTGAATTGGAAACTGCCAAGTTTCGCATGCTGACCTTCGTTAACATCTCAAACCCAGGGCTTGTGGTTCTACCAACTCATAGACTTGTTCAGAATCTCGAAGACTTCTCTCAAGATTCACTATTGAAACAGATCAATGAGTACTTTGACATTAAGGATTTTGACTCGAGTGATGCAATGTTCGCCTTAATGGATGAAATGTTCAAAAAAGGTAAGCACTCCTTTGGTCTGTTCATGGATGATGGGAAATTCTATGCAATGACTTTGAGGGATGTTTCAGTAATGAATGAGATACTATCTGACAAGTCGGAGGAGTTGCGGGGGTTGGATGTGGCTATCCTTCATTCACTAATTCTTGACAAGATGCTTGGAATAGACAAAGAAAAGCTTGCAATGGGTACTGTCAAAGGAGGAGGCTATGTGTCCTACATCAAGGGGATTGGTGATGCTGTTGAAGAGTCTATCAAATCTGTGAAAGGTGCATCTCAAGCAGTGTTCTTCATGAACCCGACTCGAGTGGATGAAGTAGAAGCGGTTTCGAAGAATTTTGAGTGCATGCCTCAGAAAAGTACATTCTTCCAGCCCAAAGTCTGGACTGGATTTACGATTAATAAACTGAAATAGGTGGAAGAAATGACAAAGAGAGTTTTCAACTTCTATGCAGGTCCGGCAACCTTGCCACTACCTGTTCTAGAAAAAGCAAGAGAGGAGTTCTTGGACTTTGCTGGAACTGGTATGTCCGTAATGGAGATCTCTCACAGATCGAAAGAATGGGATAAAGCAATGGTTGAAGCCACCGACCTTGCTCGAGAAATGATGGGAATCCCATCAGAATACAAAGTCCTTTGGCTGAGTGGTGGAGCATCGACTCAATTCTTCATGGCTCCTCTAAACCTACAGATACCTGGAAAAGCCATGGAGTATGTCAATACTGGAGGTTGGTCCACAAAAGCAATCAAAGAGGCGAAGTACTTTGGAGAGGTCGAGGTCATTGCCTCCTCGGAAGATGACAAGTTCACTTACATCCCAAAAGATGTGGCGTTTAATGAGGACATCGCTTTCGCACACATCACTGGTAACAACACACTCTATGGTACAGAGTGGTTATACACACCTACAGTTCCCAAGGATGTACCTCTTGTTTGTGACATGTCTTCAAATCTAATGGACCGCCCCATCAATGTGAAAGACTATGGAGTGATCTATGCAGGTGCACAGAAGAACCTAGGGCCTGCTGGAGTCACCCTAGTAATTGTACGTGAGGACTTACTCGACCGCGTTCCAGATAATGCTCCAACTATGCAGAAATGGAAAACACATGCAGAGAAGGACTCTATGTTCAACACTCCCCCAGTGTTTCCAATCTACATATGCAAACTCTCATTGGAGTATCTGAAGGAGATTGGAGGAGTGAAGGAAATGGAAAGAAGAAATGTGGAGAAGGCCAAGATACTCTATGATGTCATAGATGCCTCCGATGGTTTCTATAAAGGTCATGCCAGAGAGGACTCTCGGTCACTCATGAATGTCACCTTCACAATGTCCTCACCCGAGTTAGAACAGAAATGTGTTGACGGAGGTACTACAAGAGGATTGGTAGGTCTGAAGGGTCATCGCTCAGTTGGTGGTATGAGAGCTTCAATCTATAATGCTATGCCTCTTGATGGAGTTAAGAAACTAGCCGAATACCTCAAAGAGTTTCAAGCAGAAAATCAATAGAGTAATTCTGGAGAGATGAATCACTCTCTCCAGTCTATTTCTTTTTTCGTTTTTTTGTGAATTTACTAACAGCATTCTCCAATTCCATGGTCATTTCAGGGAGATCAACTTCATCCATGACGCCCTTGTAGGTCCGACGCATCATTACACCACTTACATTGACATCAATATTCCTCATCCCTCGACTCTCAAAGAAATTCTTCAGGGCAGATGCAATAGGAATGAGAACTCCTCCGGGGAGTCGACTAGACAGGAATTCCTGACAGCAATTGCAATCAATCAGGATGAGTGTATTGCCACTATCGATGAGTACCTCAACAGGCATGCGTTTCTTTTTCCCCAGGTCAAGTGTGAATTCCCCAAGTTGTCTCATGTTAGCTACCTTTTGTTTGAATTACTGACAAATTCGGATTATACTAAGCTCATATAAGACCTGCTCAGGTTGCATTGAGAGAGGATAGGACACACAATGATGTCCTTTTCCTCAATCTAGTCGTTTTGCTTTCCTCCGACTGCATACAACTGCTAGTAGTATCAATGCAAACACTGCACTTAGAATGACAGCCAACCGAAGATAATCAGGTTCTGTAGGAGGAGGTGTTGTTGTTGTAGGACCACCTGTTGTTGCGGTGGGTGTCGTGGTTGTTGGTCCGGGATCTGTGACAGTGTAATGGTATTCTATTGATACAGACCAATTATCAAGAGTATCATTGGCATAGAATCGGTAGTCTATGATCGTCCCATTTGGATGTGCAGGAATCATTGCTTCATAGGAAGAACCAGTCCATGTCATTGTGATGTTGTACCAAGCTGTACCATTGTTATAGGACAGAATGACTGTGTCCACTCCCAATGTATCTGTGACAGTGACATCTAGTAGTACAGATTCACTTGAGTTAGGTGTGGACGGTGTACGAGTGTGACTCCCAATGATTGGACCTGGTGCGATAGAGGTCAAAGCAGCCTCTACGTCGAGCTTGCCACCACCCCAATCAGCATTGGGAACGGAACCTGTGAAGCCATCGCTTCTCGCCGTTGATTCTATAATGGCCTGCATCTGATTCCCGATTGTTGAGTTCATTTGAAGCAATAGTGCTGCGGCTCCAGCAACATGCGGACCAGACGCACTCGTTCCACTAAACAATCGATAACTACCAAATTGCTTGTCAAACGGAAGTACTCCATAACCATTGAACCAACCAGATGCTGCCCAGATAGACCCATCTGCATAGTCTGATATGATGTCATATCCACCAGGAGCGGCGACAGTCTGTTTGATTAAACCATCAATCCGTGGACCACGTGATGAGAAGCTGGCTCTATCCCCAATAATCTCTGGAGAAACAAGATCTCGTGTTCTATAACTTGCTACACTAATTGCGCTGTCTGCTGTAGATGGCCATGTGATATGATGACTATCGATCATATCGGTTGTCCAGACGCATCCGCCTGTCCAGCTACTCTGGTCATCAGAGATATACGCATGGATTGTCGTTGGATCGGGCGTTGAGATGCTAAGTTGATAGGGGGGGATAGGCGGTACTGTTGGAAGAGCTCCATAAAGCCAGATGGCTAGCATCTTCGTACCTCTTGTAGATATCGACGTATAAGACTCTACATTTACACCAGGGATAATATTGGATTGCAAGAACCACATCCCTTCCCCTAATCCTGGAGTAAGGTATGTTGTGGATCCATTGATAGTCAGACTGAAATTACTAACCACGAAATCAGTGGGATCTACGGTTAGGACTGTTATATAGACCTCAACGATATCCTCCATGACATAAAACCCATCTGGAGCAGGAACCATGAAATCAATAAGATGAGGAGCAAATGGAGCTGTATTGACCAGTGCATGTTTGTCTTTCCCTCCAAGATTTCCACTGGGTGAAATTACTGGGATGCCTTGTGCAACTAAATCGTCAATCATCTGTTCAGCTAGAGAGCTGCCATCCAGGTAGTGGTATGTCCAGGACCCGATTTCTGTGAGGATGACATCAGCTCCTGTATTGTTCGCTATAGCTAATCCAGCTTCAATTGTTATCCATGTGAATTGGTCGCCAATTACTCGAATCGTCAATAGCTCTGCGTCAGGTGCAACTCCAACATAATCCCGATAGCCAGGTTGTCCACCCAATAATATTCCAGCAACAGCGGTCCCATGACCTCCACCATAGGGACTATCATCTTTGTGCGTGCTTGAAGTGAGATTCACGCCACGCTCCCACGATTGTAGATTTGGAGATGGATTTCCATCCATTTCAAAGATATACTTCGTTTTAGGAGTACCTAGTAGCACCAAATCTTCTCCTCCATCAAGAAGTCCATTTCCAGAAGTGTCATTTACAACGAAGAACAATTCTCCATCGTCTGGGAAAGCATTCTGGATTAGATTATCAGCCCAGAGCCATTCAGTTCGGGTATTGAAGATCCCGTTTCGATCCAAATCTAGAGCATAGAGCGTTTCGTTGGCAGTAAGGGCAAAATCTCTATTGAAATCAACTGCATCAGTGCCATTAAGAAAGCCAGTTGATGTTGCGTTGACATATGGATACGTACCACCATCTGCAAACCAAAGATCAGGATGTCTCCAATCGACACCAGAATCTAAATCAGCGATAAGTATACCTTGACCAGTAATGTTCCGACTGAAACCATCCAACGACTTCCAGACATCATCTGCATTAATCTCAGGAATTGAAAGGTCTCTTGGAGACTCCAGGAATTGTGCATGTGTTTGTGGAGCAATTTCAGCAACGACACCCATGTTAACGAGAGACTGTAGACTGTCCGGAGTCCCACTAAGGAGGTAAAATGAACCTATGTGACTCTTACTCGGGCTTCCGAGCGAAAACTGCAGCTGTAGAGATGAAATAATGTTTAGCAGTCCAGACGAGAGATCTTGCTCAAATCTTACTACAACTGGAATCCGTTCTCCATAGATCTCGGACAACGAATCGTAATTCAAAGTCTTAGGTTCAATCAGGGAGCGCTGTACTTTTTCTTCCGGTAAAACAGACAGAAGTATAGGTACACTTGAAAGAATAAGGCATAGCATTAAGAGCGTGCTTATTAATTTCCTCTGCAAAGTTTCAACCTCCTCATGGGTAAATGGTGATTGGCGTGAACCCCACAAAACCAATCTCCCTACAAACACAATATAACCCAGTATTTGCCTATTAACTTTCGTAGATATGAATTACGAACATTAAAGCACATTAGTTTCATCAGGGCCTGGTTCAACTTCTTCGTCAGCTTTCTCATAGCCAAGCTTACTGACTGAAATGACATTGGCAAAGAAACCTGGCGTTTCATCATCTCTACTGACTTTCTGGCCCTCGTAGAGGGATGTGCCTCCACTCACGAGATAAGATACACAGATGCAAATCACTAGCGGAATAACGAGATCAAAGGAATGACTCATCTCAAGCATCATAACGGTCGTCGCTACAGGGGTGTTGGTCGTAGCGGCAAGAACCGCACCCATTCCTAACACCATAAATGCAGGAACGTTAGCAGGGAGAAAAATCTCACCAAAGAAAGACCCAAGCATTGCTCCTACAAACAAGGATGAGGCGAGCACACCGCCGGAAACCTTTCCTGCTACTACAAATGAAGATGCGAAGAGCTTTCCAATGAGGAGGATCACAATCACCAGAAGAGGTTCTGGATGAGTTGCGAGTGTGTTTATCACCTCATAACCCATTCCAGCAATTGTGAGGGAGGGATCAACGAATAATGATGTAACAAAAATGACTCCGCAAGCAAGTAACGATCCAAACAGGGGATCAGCCCAATCCGGAAGGGTAATGGTGAAGAAATTGCGTGTTGCCATCAAGCAAATTGCAAAGAGAATTGAGATTAGACCTGCTACAAAACCAAAGAAAATCAATAGCGGAACCTCAGCAAGTGCGAA
>JBHLOX010000067.1:8663-14558 GCA_048940045.1 Promethearchaeota archaeon | reverse complement strand
GAGAATGGGAAAGCTGGATGAAAGAGTTGCTGTGGTAACCGGCAGTGCAAGTGGCATTGGGAAATCTATTGTAGAGAAATTCGCCAAAGAAGGCGCCAAGGTGGTCATTTCTGACATTCAAGATGAGTTGGGTCAGAAGCTTGCCGAGAGCCTTGGAGAAAACGCAACCTATGTACATGCTGATGTTAGCTTGGAAGACGATGTAAAGGGCATCATAGATCATGCTGTTGACACCTACGGTCGTCTGGACTGCATAGTCAATAATGCTGGGATGGGTGGTGTCAAGGGAGAAATCGAGACCGTACCTGTTGAAGGTTTTGACCGAACAATAGGCATCCTACTTCGTGGAGTGTTTCTTGGCATGAAACACGCTGCTCCAATTATGAAGAAGCAGGGCGGAGGGAACATGATAAACATCTCGAGCGTAGCTGGTCTGCGTGGCGTATCACAGAACCACCCCTATAGTGCAGCTAAAGCAGCTGTCCTTCAACTGACCCGCACAGTAGCGATGGAGCTAGCATACTACAAAATCCGAGTGAACAGCATCTGCCCTGGGTCGATTGTGACCTCTATTTTCGGTGCGGCTAAGGGAATGTCGAGTGCTGACAGTGCCAAGACCTATGAGGACTTGAAACGACTCTTTGAAAAAGGTCAGCCAATCCGACGTGCCGGTCTCCCTGAGGACGTCGCCAACGCGGCACTCTGGTTAGCCAGTGATGACTCGAGCTTTGTCACCGGGCATGCATTAGTTGTAGATGGCGGTGTAAGCGCTGGACAAATGTGGACGCAGCAGATGCGATGGATTAACATGATCGAGTCGGCCCTTGGATTTGACCTTCCCGAGTAATCAGCAAACCTATCACAACAAATCAATAGGGTGACGCATCCTCTGAAGATTCCATCCTCCCTTTTACTGCTTCAGAAACCAATTCGAAAATGACATAGGGTGAAGCAAGAATTGCTGGTAGGGAAATGTAGAACAGGGCATTTAGAAAAGGATCTGTATAACCAGCTGGATTGATAACAAAGTGCCATAGAAGGAAATAGATTACTCCTAGTATGACATACCCAAATGCTATTCTCCTAGCTATCAATCGTTCATGAGTGGCCATATGACCGTATCTACGGACGCCTTCTTTATCTCTATTGCGTATTTTCATAAACACCTACTTCATGAAGTAGCTAAAAGAATTCGGGTGAAGTAGAGGTCATGATGACTTTCTCTGGATTATCGGGTAAATGACGATAAACAGGATTGAAAGTCCACCAGCTGCCGCAATAATGCCGAATATCACTAGTCTAGTATCGACTTCAGGGATGTCTGTTTCTTCAGTTCCCTCCTCACTATATCCTTCAATAGCCGCCCGCCGCACATATCCTTCGAAATAATGCTCCATAGGTATGGAATCAGAACAACCAGTCACAATCATTAGGAGGTCATATTTCGGGTCAACAAAAATTCCCTGACCTTGAGAACCCATAGCGCAGAAGTATCCGCGGCCTGCATCGACCCACCAATGTAATCCATAACTAAGTTCCCAGTTTGTGGAAACCTCAACCGATTTGGACTCATGAACATATGAAGCAGGAATAATCTGCTCATGATTCCATGAGCCATTCCTGAGGTAGAGATAGCCAAACCGTGCCATGTCCCTGGATCTTATGTATAGTTGTGAACCCCCTAGATTGGTATCCACACGTACTCTTGCCCAGGCTGTGTCGGAAAAAGAGAGTGGTCCAAAGAGGTACTCCTGTGCAAAGGAGTCAGGTCTCATTCCAGTCACCTCTCTGATGAGTGCAGCCAATACTTGACTAGCCCCTGTAGAGTACACGTGTGCCTGACCGGGATCCATTATCATCCTCAGGTCCAGTACGAACTTCGCAGGATTTGTACTTGCTAACATCCTATTGACCATATTATCAGGACTACTGTATGAGATGTTGTGCTCGTTCCAATCTAGCCCTGTCGTCATTGTCAGAAAGTGCCTGATTGTCAGACTCTCTTTTCGTGCATCGACATTCTCGATGGTCCAATTAGGGAAATATGAGAGGATGGAATCATCAATAGACTCAATGTAGCCCTCTCGAATTGCTATCCCAATTAAGGCAGAAGTGAAGCTCTTAGTACAGGAGAAGATGTGCATGAGGGAGTCCTTATTCATCCCCTGTCTGTAATTCTCGTAGACAAGATACCCATTCCTGATGATGAGAAGTGAATACACTCCAGATCCATCCTCAATCCGAGACTCCAGACTCTCAATTCTTTGAACGTTCATGTCCTGTTCCTTTAGGGTGGACACTCTCCAAGAATCACCCGGCCAGTAATCATACTGCTCTTGAGCAAACGAAGTTGAAATGTTGGAATCATATACAGGAGACAGAACCATCACTAATGTTAGAAGGCAAATGAATCCCCTTGACTTAAGGAGCAATGTTTCCACCTTTTGCACTACGATCTGTGTAGGTTTGATTTGTTGTATCTATGGAGGCTCTACTCTCGCTAGAATCTATCTTTTATAAATTCGGGATATCCATCAACATCCGGTTTATTATTATCCTCATTGAGTAAACGATAGGTGGGATGGTTAGACGAGATGAAAATACCAACATTTCGAGATGTGCTCGCTGCACAGACTCGTATTAGTCCCTACTTGAAACCCACACCACTGCTTAGCTATGCAGCTATCAATGAATTGGTTGGGACTGTTGTGTATATCAAACATGAGAATTGCCAACCAGTGGGAGCCTTCAAAGTCCGTGGCGGGATCAATCTGATATCGCAACTTACAAATGAAGAGGCGTCAAGAGGCGTCATAACAGCCTCCACCGGGAATCATGGTCAGTCTATTGCCTATGCATCAAGAATCTTTGGTGTAAAAGCCATGGTTGTCATGCCGGAGAGATCTAATCCTGGAAAAGTTGCTGCCCTGAAGGCGCTGGGTGCTGAGATTGTGTTCCATGGAGCGACATTCGATGAGGCAAAGATCCACTGTGAACAGCTAGCAGAAGAGCACGGGTATCGATACGTTCACTCAGGGGATGAACCCCACTTGATCTCTGGAGTGGCTACTGAGACCCTTGAGATGCTTCGAGAGGAGCCCAGCATTGAAACAATCATTGTACCAGTAGGAGGAGGAAGCGGCGCTGCGGGTACGTGTATTGCAGCCAAGTCCATCAATACTGAGATTGAGGTCATTGGCGTCCAGTCCGAGGCTTCTCCAGCGGCCCATGACTCATGGAAAGAGAGAAAACTTGTCGAACGACCCAACCGCACATCAGTTGAGGGGCTCGCAACAGGGACCGCCTTCGAACTTCCCCAAAGAATCCTGAGGGCGCACTTGGATGACTTCATACTTGTGAGTGAGGAAGACATCATGAGAGCCACAGTATGGATGATCGAACGTGCACACACTCTTGCTGAAGGAGCAGGTGCAGCCCCTCTTGCAGCAGCTTACAAAATCAGGGGGCGTTTGAAAGACAAGACAGTCGGACTCATTTGTTCTGGCGGCAATATTTCACTCGAGAAACTTCGTCTGGCTCTTGATTTCGTTGAGAAGAAGCCTAACTATTAATATCCCCATTCCAATGGCAACTCATGCCAATTGTTGAAGTCAAGATGTGGAAAGGCGTATCTGAGGACGCTGTGGAACGAATCATCTCAGGAATCACCAAGGTCTTAGTTGATCTAGGAATTCCGGAACGAGCTGTCGAAGTCGTTGTTCAAGAGATTCCAAAGACCCATTGGGGGATTGGCGGAAAGCCGGCTTCAAAAGCGATGCCTGATGAAAAACCTCCTTAGAATTGACTAGGATGGTTCCTTGGACAAATTTCCAAATCGCTTTTTAGCAGGTCGACCGATGCTCCATACTTGGGTGGGATTATGAAAAAGGGATTGTGTATACTGGTTCTGTTTGCCTTACTCATTGTTCCAGTCAGTGCCCAACATTCTGAGAATTGGGTAGAGTTCCGGGTCGATCCTGACTCATGGTACGGATTTTATATTCATGCCAGTGAGGATACTACCATAATACTCAATCTAAATGTCACAGCAGGAGGTGAAGCTCACCTCTTCATTGTTGATGAGGAGGACTTTGACAGTTTTAGGGTCAATGGAACTGATCTTCAAATCCATGAAAGTCATCACTTTACTCAAAACCTAACTTTGAATTTCTTAGTTCCCTATTCGGGTAGATGGTATTTCATGTTCTGGAGCTTTGAAAACGAACCTGCAAAGCAAATCCAGGGAGTGGTCATTCCATCACCTGATGGTTTTGACGGGGACAACTCTCGCTACATCATAAGCCTGGTTGCCAATATCATGATCGTTACTGCTATTGTAGTTCCTCTTGGTGTGTGTATTTTTCTAGTCATAAGACGACCAAAACCAAGCATATCTGAAATAGATGAATAGAATCTCCAAAAGTCCTTTCTCACACCAGTAACCAATAGAAATTTCATTTGGTCGTGCTGAGAGAGTAGTTGCGAGCAAAAGAAGAATGGGCAATAATCATTGAGTGTGGAGTAACGCTGATGGTGGAGTGGTAAGTATCATCTCATTCCCATTCTCCCACCTGGTTAACACCCTGCTGTATAGTAACGTACCCTCTTCAATTGACGGGGAGTAGATAGTGTCTCTTACATTGGTATACTCAAACTCAGTACTCTCACCAGGTCTGATTTCAGGCCACACGAAATATTGGATATTTGACTCTAAGTCGAGAGTAACCAAAGGCGAGCTAGTGTTGTACAAATAGATAGTCACTCGAACAGCATGAAAGTTAGTCACTGTGGTGTTGCCAGTGTTGGTCACATTAATCCAAATTATCGTGTAAAAGGGAGGGCCATCCTCTGGAATGAAGGGCATGAAATCCTGCCAATATATCGCCTCAGCCCATGCTGCAAGTCCGTCATTGATGATTATTTCTGGCTCATCTCCGGGAGGTTCTGCAGGTGGTGGAATTTGAATCGGATTTGAAGATAATAGATTGATGTACACTCCCAAAGCACCTAGACTTATGGTAACAACTAGGATGATGCCTATCGCAGTGAACTTCCTAGATATCATGGGTTTCATGTAGACTATGAATTGTTCAAATATAAACCCACAAATTAGAACAAGCTGTTCAACTTTTTGAAAGCTCTGGAACAGTCAAAAATTGATGAGCAGTAGATCTTTCTCTATCTCCTTCAATCTCTCATTGAACCGTTGGTTGAACTCAGTGAGCAAATCAAGATAGCTCCCAAACCATGCAGAGAAGACAGTGACAACCTCTTTCAGCTTCTTCCCTTCTGCACTCTCCTTGGTATCCCTTGAGAGTGTCTGCCATGCTGCAAGAATACGGTCCATGACCTCCATTCTACCCTTGATGAATCGCTCTGCAACCTCCATCCCAGATCTAAATCCATCAAGAAAGGGGATTGTTTCTCCCCCATATAGCTGAGTTCTGGAACCTGGC
This sequence comes from Promethearchaeota archaeon, assembly GCA_048940045.1. Lineage (GTDB taxonomy): Archaea > Asgardarchaeota > Thorarchaeia > Thorarchaeales > Thorarchaeaceae > SMTZ1-45. The sequence continues at coordinate 9,102 of JBHLOX010000067.1, read as the reverse complement.
ATAGAGTCTTTTGTGATCATCTGTCGTTGTTCCAGATTAGCGAGATAGCGTGATATCTGACTCCTTGAGTAACCAGTGGTCTTGGCTATCTTTTCCTGCGTCAGTGGTTCTGGTGAGAGGACTATCATAGCGTATATTCGGGCAATCATCGGGTCGTTACCACGGAACCTCACCATCTCCTCTAGGGTCTGGATGAAGGATATCCTGATTTGATTGAATTTGTCCTCTGCCATGTTGATTTCACCAATCATAAATTCTCATATTTTGCATATTTTGCGTAACAATGAAAATTTATAAATGTTGGGGCTGGAATCATTCTCATGGAAGAACTTGAAGAGAAACAGTTCAATACTGGTGAAATATCGATCAACTATGTTGCTGGCCCAAATAACGGTCCCCCATTAGTCCTTCTTCCTGGTCAGGGGGCTGATTGGACAAC
>JBHLOX010000067.1:0-8563 GCA_048940045.1 Promethearchaeota archaeon | reverse complement strand
CTGATTCGTGCTTCACAGAGGCTCCGAGGTAGACCCTCTTTGCCTGGCCGTCTCGGTATAATGACTGATATACTAGTCAAATTTGATACTGACTTCTCACAGGCTTGGATTGATGGTCGTATATACGAGGGTTTGGATCACGCTGAAGCATTAAAACATGTAGAGTGTCCAATGCTACTTCTCCATGCAAACTGGGTACGACATCCAGACTATGGTCTTGTTGGTGCAATGGACGATGATGATGTCGCACGGGCTAGAGAGATCGCTCCAGAAATGAAGTTCAAAAGGATTGACTCAGAGCACGTGATTCACAGTCATAATCCCAATCTCTTCGTGAGTATAGTTGATGAGTTTGTAGAAGGAGATAGGGCTTGAAGTTTGGTTTGTGTATCTCTTGTCATGAAGAGCTAGAGAGAATAGTAGAGAGAGGAATATCCCCTCTCTCAGATTAATGGAGATGGCCTAATGTTATCACAACATTACCCTTCTTGCGCCCGGTTTCAACGTACCTATGAGCTTCAACAATGTCTTCAAATTGATACTCTCTATCGATGACAGGCTTTAACTTTCCTGCCTCGATGAGTTCTTTGAGGAATATCAAATCCTCTCGTAGTCCGGTTGCTGTGTCGCCCAACACTCGCTTGTTGTTCCTCAGTGTAGCCAGCTTACCTTGGATACCCCGTCGAAGCATTCCGACAGCATCAAGAAAGATGCCGTCATCCTTCACTGTTTTCATAGCACGTAGAATAGAAAGTTTACCGACTGCATCGAATACCAGGTCATAGGTTTCACCACTCTCAGTGAAGTCCTCTTTCTTGTAATCGATCATGTGATTAGCTCCAAGGTCTTTGACCCACTCCTGATTGGCAGTGCTGCAAACTGCAGTGACCTCTGCTCCAAAATACTTGGCAAGCTGGACTGCGTAGCTTCCTACACTACTGGACGCACCATAGATGAGGACTTTATCTCCACTCTGGATATTCCCCTGTTTTCTAAGAAAGAACAATGCAGTATCCGCTCCAACAGGCACAGTAGCAGCCTCTTCAAGAGTAAGGTTCTCTGGCTTTAGTGTGAATGAGCCATCTTCAGGAAGAACAACATACTCAGCGTAAGCGCCAAACCCAAAACCAGTGCTTCCAAACACTTCATCGCCGGGTTTGTACTGTGTCACCTTCTCTCCTACTTCCTCGACCGTTCCAGCAAGCTCAATCCCTAGAATATTGACTCTCTTTGGTTTCAAAAAGCCGTTCATCATTCTGGCCAAGAAGGGGTCTGCTTTTCGTATGCGCCAGTCAGCAGCAGTCACTGAAGTCGCATGTATCTTGATCAGAACCTCATTCTCTCCTGGAGTCGGTTTCTCTACATCCCTGAGTTGCATGACCTCTGGAGGTCCGTATCTTTCGTATACCATCGCTTTCACTTGTGTCACTCTCCTTACTCTTACCCTTGGAGCACTTTGTCAACATTCCTGCACTTTGTGAGGACCTGTAGTTTAGTCAATGATTTCGGAATGACCACTGTCTTAACCTTTCTTATCTCATCGACATATTGATCCAACACTTCCCAGTCGATATCATCGCCAATCGTGAGTGTCTTGATTCCATTGAATAAGATAGGTGCCCCCACAGACTCAAGCTCATCTCTAGTAAGGGTCAATTCATCTTGTCCCTCCACTGTGAAATGCTTCTCATCTGTTTCCTCAAGAAAGATACGCATGACCTGGGTCACCAGCTCTCCTATTGGGACACTTCTCCGTCTTGCCTCTGCTGAAAAGAGGCTATAGACGCTGTCGTCTATGCCTCGTATTGTCACATCAGTCACTTGATCACCTCATGTTTCTGATGTTTACATATCACGCAGGACCAGATTTGGGGCTCTCCTGATGAAGACCGCTATGGCCATGAAGAAGACACCAATGAGAATCACTGCAGCAGAGATGAACATCTCCAGTGCTAGGGGAATGATCCCCAGAAAGAGGGCCATCATGAACACTCCAATGAACGTGATCAGGAATCCTATGTAGAGAACAAAGACCCAAGCTCCACTGGCCTCCTCTCGCTTTCGTTGCTGATCATCGAGCTCCTGGAATCTCTTCCGCATTCGATCTCGTACTTCGCTATCATCGTTAGACGTTTCGTGATTTGTCATATTTGTCACCATTATCACCATAAGCATCAAATGCATATAAGTTTGATGGTGATGACAATGTTAACTGCAATTCAACAACTCTAGGAAGGAGTCGGGATGTTACGAGCATTCCAATTCACAACTCTAGCTAACATGTCTAATCAAAGACACTGAATATCCTTCTAACAGATTTGCTCGAGCCGAGAAACTAATTAGCATCTCGTTCACCTCCAACATTTACGGAGGTTGAAGCTTGACAAGTATTGTCGATGTCCTGATGGACAGTTTCAAACATGAAGCAAGACAAGCCAGGGTTGTTATTGACAAGGCAAGGATTGCTAACTACGATTTTGTACCTAGTAAGGGGATGAGGACACTCAAAGAACTCGTAAATCACCTTGCACAAATTCCTCTCATGGACCCAGCTGTATATTCGAGTGAGCTGGATTCTGAAGAGGCATTCAAGAAAAGAGAGAGGGATCTGTATCGAGAAGACATCGATAGCGCCTTAGAAGTGTACGATGAGGGAACTGAGAGTGTTATGAAACGATTCAGTAAGATGTCTGAGGAGGATTTACTTGAGAAAAATCTACAGCCGTTCTATGAGGCCGGGGAAAAAAGGAACTGGGCTTATTATATTCCAGAGATGACGAGGCACATTGCAATGCACAAAATACAGTTGTGGATGTACCTCAAGCTGGATGGATTGGATGTCAACATGATGACCTATTATGGAATTGACACTGAGTGACCACTTAGTTGGCGGAACACGCAACCATCACTCACTCATAACAGTCAGGTTCTTTGCTTCGATACTAGTTTCTCTCTTTATCTTGTCAACAAGTATCTTGAGTACTTACCTTAGTTGGGCAGAAATGAAGATTATTATGAGCTGAAACTATCAGACCATGGTTTTCATCATGCGATTATTCAGGTCACTCCCAACACAGAAAATTGGACTAGATGGAACACTTGACGAAGATGATCTCCTTGCCATCGAAACAGCTTTGGAAGTCCGTTTGAATAACGAATTCATCGCCACATTTGTATGCAGTCCAGGTTTGGAAGAGGAGCTAGCAATTGGAAATCTTCTTTCTACGGGTATCATTGAGTCATTCGAAGATATCAGTGCCATAAGATACTCTGGCAATCGCTGTTTCATCAAAACTAGAGAAGGTGTAGAACCGAAAGTTGACAGAGGATTTTCACAGGTTCGTAGATTCATAGGGACTGAGTGTAGTGCTCCAGAGATACTTCGTGAACTGCGAACCGCAGATGGAATTCCCTCGATCACCAAGATGAATGAAATTGACCTCGGTGATCTCTTCACTGCCGCTGACTTATTGCGCCAATCGCAAGCCGCACGAAGAAAAACAGGTGCATTCCATGGTGCTCTTGTTCAAAGCCTGAATCATAACCAACATGTGATAACTGAAGATCTTGGTAGACATAATGCGGTTGACAAAGCAATTGGATTGGCACTAAAACAGAACTTTGACCTGACTAATTGCATGTTGATTAGCTCCGGGCGTCTTACTGCGGATGTGGTCAGTAAATGCGCTTGGACATCGATCCCGTTACTTGTGTCATTTGCAGTGTCTACTGACGCAGGTGTCAAATTCGCTCAGAAAGCTAACCTCACGCTAGCTGGAGCTCTAAAGGGCAAAAGAATGAGAGTCTATAACCAAGGCGCTTGCAACATAGTTTCTCTCTAATCAGATTGTCTGTCAGTAGAAGGAGTGAATGAGAGCTCCACTTCTCTTTCAAGAATTGAGAAAAAGCAAAAAGTTCTCGCCTGCAAAGGATCGCGAACATGAAGGGAGAATTCAAGTTTTCAGTCACAGACAAAGATGAAAGAATCGTAGAGCTTGTGGGAAAGACAGACCACAAAACATTGGCTATCTGGGCTATTGATTGTGTAGAGCGTGTTATCTCAAAATTTGAGGATAAATATCCGGAAGACCATCGTCCCCGGACAGCTCTAGAAGTACTTCGAACATGGATACAAACTGGGATGTTCAAGATGGCGATTATTCGCAAAGCCTCACTTGATGCTCATACGGCAGCTCGAGAGGTGGGAGAAGACAGTGCTGCGCGCTCTGCTGCTCGTGCCGCTGGTCAGGCGGTGGCAACTGCCCATGTTCCCACTCATTCTATTGCTGCTGCGAATTATGCTCTACAGGCAATTCATAGAGATACGAGGTCTTCTGATGTCGATGCTGTCATAGCCAAAGAAAGAGATTGGCAATATCGACACTTGCTTGAATTGCGGAACAGTCAAGCGAAGCCAAAAGACGACACTCCTAGTTGACCAAGGCAGAATACCGCCCTTTGCCACGAATAGTTTTTACGCCCTCATCATATAGAGATTGAAACTGAATTGAATGGGAAATCAAGATCATGATAACATATCCTTGAAAACCTGCATGGAAGAAATTCTTTATAGGAATTTGAACTAATAATACAATAGCCGTCTGAGGAGTATCCTTGGTAGCGTCTGGGCTTAATGTGTCGAGATCAGCCACAAACACATTCAAAGGTTGGCTGAGCGATTAAGACGACACATCGGGCAGAATGACGAACGGTAACATTTAGTGATTATCTGCCTGTTCAATGGTATTAATTGCGAAAAAGTAAGTGTTCCCGGACGAGAGATTTGAACCTCTACCGAGGCTTAAACTCAGGCGGCTTTCTCATTATACTCATTTTGACAACGCTTTATCAAATATAGAATCTACATCTATTTCTCTTGCTAGTACAGCAGACACTTAGGTCCAAATATCTCCGGTGCTGCGACAATTCCTAAGATTCGGTTTTTCGATTAGATTAGTAATTAACTTGAATAAGAATCAACATTGGTTCTGCTGATTTCTCATGTCAAATTCTAGTTTAGTGCCCTAGTGAAAGCGTAGATGATTATGATTCCCACTATGATCAGTACCAGAAAAATACTGATAGACGGGCTTAACAATCTGAAGAGCACCGTGTCATAATTGTATTCAGTAGCGGGTATCCAATTGACATAGCTAATGATGATGCCTGCGACTGAGCTAGAAAACATTGACAATATTGAAAGTCTTCTATATTTTTGCGCGCTCTGTTCACTCATTCTGATTTTGTTCACGACATGAAATTCCTTACCCTGTTGGATGATTTTGTGCATGAAGATTTGTACAGATGTATACAACAAGATGCCAATTGAGAAAATCGACACCCCAGCAAAGATCCATGACACAATGAATAGTTGAACATCACCCAACACATCAGAAATCTCCCACAGATTGTATCTCAGGCTTGTATTGGTAGTCTTATCAACATGCTGTCTGGAACGAAGGCAATGTAGAAATAGAGAATGAAAAAAGACAGAGTCTTCCCTATTGAAGGAGGTTATTGATTATTAAGAAAGGTGATGAAAGAGGAAGACCACTCTCAATCTATAATCAGAGCTACAGCTGCAGAATCAGAAGTTAAGGAGGGGTCCAATCCTGTGGAATAATGGCTGCGAGTGAACGCAGCAGTTCTTTCGTCCTCCTGTCGTCATTTCTACAGCTCCCCCAGACCTTCTGTTCAAAGACAAGATTGTCATTGTCCCTGATAACAAAGGTGAGCAAGGCTGTATCAGGAAGTGCTCTTTCTGTGCAATTCTCCAAGTCCCATATCTTACTCTTCATCAACTCTTTTACAAACGAAGATAACTTCTCAACGGAAAATTTCATCTCCTGCAATTTCGTCGCACTCGTTTCTTCTGGACTATCAACAGGAGTTCCACTTGGAATTCTTCGATGTTCGATTCTTTCGGATGTTATCAGTATTTTTAGTCGAGTATGAAAAGATGAATGCCCAGATTGATACTCGAACGAGAACGCTGTCAATCTGTCTTGTTTCTTCACTAGCTCCTTCAGATATTTCTTCAACTCTTTCTTTGTGTACATCACATGTTTGTCCTCTGACAAATCAGATTCCTCGACCAATATTCATCCCTTGTTCATTCATTTGTTGCAAGGAAAGATAACATATTCTATATAAAAAAGAAAATGAGAGGAATACCCTTGATCTAGACCAGACTATGTTTGATATTAAGCTAAATGTACCTTAGATGTAGCAGACAATCCATAGCAGCAGTATATCATATCTATAAGATACCATTCTGAACATAGTTTCTTAATACACTCTTTGGGTCCGTGTTACTTTGTTTTGTAGATGCTGCGATTTCATCAATGTTTCCCCCCTTAATTGTGCAATAATGCCTTGAATCCAAAGAACAACGTGAGGAGCTTTACTTTGTCACGAATCAGAAGTGCGCTTTTAAGAGATACGAGGAGGAGTGCATTAGCCATCATCCTCCTCATTATTGTAGTAGGTTCGTCTTTTGCACTCCTGTACTTTCTTCCACAGGGACCAGGACCAACAGGCGGAGACAACGACGGTATGCCCGATAGCTGGGAGATGCTGTATGGATTGGACATGAACAATCCCAATGACGCTCAGCTGGATAAGGACGGAGATGGACTGACAAATCTGCAGGAGTACCTTCTTGGTACCAATCCCACGCTCGTGGACACAGATGGCGACAGTCTTTGGGACAACGAGGAAGTCAACCTTGGCACCAACCCGAATGCCATTGATTCTGATAATGATACACTCAGTGATGGTGAAGAAGTCAAGATATTCAACACTGACCCACTGGATCCCGATAGTGATGCAGAAGGGCTGGATGATGGCACAGAAGTGAACACAGTGGGCTCAGACCCAAATGACCCGGACACTGACAATGACCAACTCACTGATTGGGAAGAGCATGAGGAACTTGGCACGAATCCATTGTTGAACGATACCGACCAGGACTCCGTCAACGACTGGGATGAAGTGTACATCTATGGTACTGATCCCAAACTAAACGATACAGACTTCGACCTGCTTTTGGACGGTGAAGAGATTCAGTATGGAACTGACCCGCTTGACGCAGACACAGAAGACGACCAGCTGAACGATGGCTCGGAGCCTGATTGGAACGTGGACACTGATGGAGACTCCCTGATAAACGCCCTCGATCCGGACTCTGACAATGACCTCCTGCTCGATGGGGACGAGATTCTTCTGGGAGCTGATCCTCTTGACAATGACAGCGACAATGACAACGTAATTGATGGCTGGGATCCTGCTCCAATTGACAGTGATGCCGATGACGATGGTATTACTGATGGAAATGAGGCCACGACCTGGGCTTATTGGTATGAGGCAGAGGATTTGGATTTGGAGCAAGGGGTGCTAGGGAACGATATTGATGCTAGGAATGGGCTGGCGGTCATCACATCCAACGCTGGCATCGTGTTTAATTCATCAGTACCCAGTTCTCAAGCTAACTACAAGTTCTTTGTAAGAGCGAAGTCTAAGTTTCCTGAATCTGCCAATAGATCAATAATGCTGTCCACCGAGTTTAATGGCACCACGATTGTAAACAACGACAAGCATCTCTTGACTGGCATCTATCGTTGGTACTCAACACCATTCTTCAACGGAAACGCTGGTCAACTACAGATAATTGTAAACGCCAGCCATGCATGGGTCGTTATTGACCGTGTTGCACTCATCAGAATGGACAGTATCAACTCTGAGCTGACAGACCCACTTGACCAAGACACAGATGGTGATTCAGTCATTGAAGGAAGAGAGTCTGTCCTGAACTCGTATTGGTATGAGGTTGAGGACTTTGCATGGAGTCCCACACAGATCTTTGATAATGTGACTGCAAGCAATAGCAAGCATGTCACTCCATTGCCCGATGGTCGGGTCGCGTTCATATCTGACCCGTCCTATGTGTTCCCGAACGGCACATATGTTGTGTTTGTACGAGCAGTAAGTAACAGCCTCAACACCAGCAACACCATGGAGGTCGATGTCAATATCGGTGGAGACCCCATAACTGTACCCCCTGTGCAGTTCGCCCTTGTGAGGCAAGTTGTCTATGGCGTTATTGTCAGGAATGTCCATCTCTACGAATGGCTCTTTGCTCTCCAGTTCAGTCTTCCCCAGGATGACACAATAGACATTGACCTGAGGGCTCTGGGTGTCCTTAGCGACATCTTTGTCGACAAGGTTCTGCTGATGAAGCTCGATTACTGGAGCGACACTCAGTTCGTGTCTTATGACAATGGTACTGTGATAGTGTCGTCTTGGCTCAATGTTCCGCGAGGCATTTCTGACCCAATGGACATTGATACTGATGGTGACGGATATCGGGCGGATGATGGATTTGCTCCCGGTACCTCGGGTTGGTTAACAGATGGCTTTGAAGTGAATGATGTTGGGACCAATCCGTTTGACATAGACACAGACCGGGACGGCGATGCTGACAATGTCGATCCCAATCCCAGCAGCGGGGACACCGATAAAGACGGGATCTTCGATTATGTTGAGCTGTCCAGTAACTATGATG
>JBHLOX010000225.1:0-3581 GCA_048940045.1 Promethearchaeota archaeon | reverse complement strand
ATTGACGATGCATCTGTGGGAAACACGACCTTCGCGGATATACCAAGTTTCTTTGCCGCATATGCCGTTCCCAAGCCATGGTTTCCTGTTGATGCAGTGATCACTCCTCTCTTAGCTTCATCCCTAGAGAGTGTCATAAGTCTGTTCAAAGCGCCTCTGACCTTGAAGGATCCTGTAATCTGTTCAGATTCGAGTTTCAAAAAGACTGCACCTTCGATGAACTCACTAAGATATTGCGAATGATGCATTGGTGTTGTTTTAATATGGCCCTTGATACGTTTGCGGGCTTGTTCGATATCTTCAAGAGAAATCATAAGACGCTCTCCAACTGACAGCGAATCCATGCACATGGTTCTATTTGTGTCTGACTTGTTCCCTATTTTTCTGAATATTATACTACATTCAAGGTTCAATGACTACTAATTTTACATTTGGAGTAGTCTGGTCGTGTGAGCAGAGTGAATCATTCCCGCTGTGTTACTGGGTCTTCCTGTAGAACTAAATCTAGGGCATCAACGAACTGGTCGGCATTCTCTGTGGTGAAGACCAAGGGTGGCTTGATTTTGAGAACATTCTGAAGCGGTCCATCTAGACTGATGAGAAGACCCAGATCACGAAGTCGCTCCACAACATATTTGGTTTCTTCATCTGCGGGTTCCAGAGTTTCTCGGTCCCGAACAAGTTCTACACCGATGAAGAGACCCCGACCTCGGACATCTCCAATGACAGGGTGTTTCTTCATCAAGTCCTTCAATCGCTGTAGCAGATGAGTCCCCACCTTCTTCGCATTTTCCTGCAGCTTCTCGGTTTCGATTTCATCCAAGACCGCCATTCCCACTGCGCAAGAAACTGTGTTACCACCAGTCGTACTGAAGAACTCCATTCCGGTGGTGAATGACTCTGCTATCTCCTGTGATGTGACAACCGCACCTATAGGATGACCATTGCCAATCGGTTTCCCCATCGTCACGATATCAGGCACAACGCCCTGTGTTTCAAATCCCCAGAAATGGTCGCCCATTCTTCCAAAACCTACCTGCACCTCATCTGCAATACAAACACCACCAGCTTTTCGAACGTGGTTGAGCGCTTCCTTTAGATAACCATCTGGGAGAATTATCTGACCACCGCACCCCATGAGTGGTTCAAAGATGAAGGCAGCCACTCCCTTTGAGTTTTGAACCGCTACCAGGACATCTTGTGCATACTTCTTCCCAGCATCGGTTCCCTTGTGTTCACCACGGAAGGTGTCAGGCATTGTTACCACATGCACATGTGGTGGAGCTCCATCACCCCCAGGTCCATCATGCTTGTAGGGGCTTATGTTAACGAGCTCGGAGGTGTTTCCATGATAGGCTCCATCAATCGCAATGATATCCTTTTGTTTCGTGTGCGTTCTAGCCAGTCTCAAAGCTAGTTCATTGGCCTCACTTCCACTGTTGACAAGAAAGCAAACAGAGAGTTCTTTGGGTAGCTTTGAGGTTAGTCGTTTGGCATACTGTACCAATTTTGGATGGAGGTACCTTGTGTTTGTGTTAAGGACAGAGGCTTGTTGACTCAACACCTTGACAATCCGGGGATTGCTATGACCAACCTGTGGAACATTGTTACGGATGTCAAGATACTTTCGACCGTTTTCATCGTATAGGTACTGCATGAATCCACGAACGATTGTAAGTGGCTTGTTGTAAGAGACCCCGAGTGAACGTCCAATGTGTTCATCTCGAATCTTGAGAATTTCATCTCTTTTCAGTTCAGGTTTGGGGAAGAGTGACTCCGGAATCTGAAGAACCAGATTGGGATTGGGACAGATACTGAGCCAAACATCACGCTTACTTGGAGGAGCAACACCAAACAGATCACCCTTTTCATCCATCATGTCAACAATGAGTTGGAAATGAAGATGCGGAGGCCATCCTCCATTTTCTGGGTACTCTCCAACCTCACCAATCTGTTCTCCTTTCTTTATCTGTCTACCAATTGATAGACCATCCAGCGAGCCCCGGGTCATATGACTATAGAGAATGTAGAAGGTTGGACCATCCGGAGTGGTTCCATGTTCCATAACAATAGTTGGTCCATTATCATAGGGTTTCGCATTGTCCTGAAAGCTGTGCACAACACCTTCAAGAACTGAAAAGATTGGTGTGTCACTCTCAACAAACAGGTCAATGGCAAGATGGACTGTACGACTCTCATCTCCATGTGTCTTGTATTGCTCGCCGGTGTAAATGAGACGGGCTTCATCGTATCTACCTATTCCTATCTTGACTCCTGCGGCCTTGAGTTTCTCAGTAACCAAATCTCCAAATGCTTCATGGTCAGCGAGATGATAGGGTGATTTCACATCCAGACTTCCAACGCTCAAGTCTATAACTACACTATTCATGCTGTCGAAGGTTTCTCCAATAGGACTTCCAAATCGATTGGAGTTCTTCTTGATCCATGCCGCAACAGCGGCTGTATCTGTACATGGTTCCAGACCCACAGCAGCTCTAAGGCAATATGTTGCGAAACGAGGATGTATCTCCCTTAGAAGAAACAATGTCTTCCATGCGGGTCTTTGGCTGATACCCAGATACTCGTTGTCAGGTTCAAGCTGTTGTTGATATGCTGCAATTGACACACTCATCGCGAGTCTGCTGCAGACAAGTGGGAACAACACCTCCAGTTCGTTTTCTGACAGCGGAAACACATCATGGTATCCTGACACAATTCTCTGAGCCACACCAATTGGGTCAGATTTGTCAAGAATTGCATAGGCTACTGCCACTGCCAGCTCGTTAACCGTGTAGGAATGCACCATGTCCCCGAAGTCAAGAATACCAAAGGAACGAGTCTCAGTATCATGGGGGTGATTGACTATCACGTTGTAGTCATTGGCATCTCCGTGGATTACACTCTCTCTAAGTTCCTCCGCTTTGGGAACAACCAGTGTATCATAGAGGTTCAAGAAATATTCAACGAGTCCCCTCCTTTCCCTGTCCTGAATGAGGTCAATGTGCTTCCTGATGACTGAACCAGCATTTTGCAAATCCCAATAGAACTCTCTGTGAGCTGCTGAGTGATCAAACTCCACAAGCCCCTTACTGATTGAACCCACAAATCGACCTAAGTCAATTAGTAACTCAGGTGAATGGGGATTGACCTTTGCAAGAATCCGACCTGGAAGGTATTCAACCAGTCTCACAAAGTGTGTTGTCCCCGAGTGAGATTCGACCTCCTCAATCTCTAATCCATTGACACTCTTTCGAACTACTGGGGTGTCAAACCCATCACTAACAATTGAGAGGTGGTTCATGGCCTTGTTTTGCATGTCAAGAATCCTGAGTTCCTCTGACTCCGCTGCAATCTTCAGAACATACTCCTCACCTTTGCCAGAAATCAGATGGAAGTTCTGATCCCTCTCACTGGGCAACTCTCGAAGACTACCTTCTAGGCCAAAGAGTGACTGTGCAATTTCACTTGCCTGAGCAATATCGAAATTGGGTCGCTCTGCGTTTCGAGAGTCCAACAAGAATTCACCTCTTCGTGAAGACTTGACATGTATTCTTCGCCATAAATGTAGGGTTTCTCGTCTT
>JBHLOX010000005.1:0-52922 GCA_048940045.1 Promethearchaeota archaeon | reverse complement strand
ATCCCATTTCATCATCTCGTGTCCACGACATCGTTTTGGAATATGAGATTGGTGGAGTTGTCGATACGCTTCCTCCTGTACTCACCCCACAACCTGATATGGAATACATCTTTGGACACACTGGCAACTCCATAACATGGAACTGCACTGACGACCATCCATACAGATTCTGGCTGTTTGAAAGATTTCAAGATTTACCTTTAGAGGAAGGTCTTTGGAATGGTTCACCTATTAGTATGTCCATTGATGGTCTTGAATTGGGAGATTACGGCTTTACATTGCTTTTTCAAGACAAAGCAGGCTTCATCGTCGGGGATAATGTCAAGGTATATGTCATTGAGGACCCAATCATTATTGCAATCTTCAGCTTCGTCAGTGCGAATGCTCTGCCTATTCTCATTATCTCACTTGTCGCCCTTGGATGTGTTCTTGACCTGAGGGACAGGAGAAAGGCTGCACGCCTTCGTGGAGAAGCGTGGTCACGCTCATTGAAAAAGCAAATCAATAACGACAGTCAACCCACAGACCGGTCCCACGAATAATTTTAAAACTCACGTGGCGTCATTCAGCTCAACGCTAGCGGGTTGGGGCTTAAGCTCCATGTTCTGCTATTGTTCAAACAAATGTTTAAGTAAAGCGGGTTGGGGGAGCTAGTCCCGCATGGACTCGTCCCTGCGCGGGCGAAGCCTATCCCGCAGGGCTCATAAGAGCTCTGTAGCTCAGAGAAACCCTGAGATCGGAAGTTCAAAAGAATCTTCTATTTTTATGATTGAAAACAATTAATTGATGGTTAGTTAATTGCAACTCTTTGCCAATTTGGCGAAAGCATGTTAGAAGGAGAGAGTCATGACTGAAGCTGTAGAGCTAGAAGGATTCGATAATGAAATACAACAACTACGAGACCATTGGGACGCTCCAGGTGTTGCTTGTGTTGCGTTGAAGGACAATGAGATTGTATACTCACATGCAGTAGGACTTCGGGACATTGCAAAGAAATTGCCAATGACTCCTCAGACTATACAACCGATTGGTTCATGTTCAAAATCATTCACCTCTACAGCGGTTGCTTTACTCGTTGAAGATGGCAAGTTAGAATGGGACACTCCAGTCCATAAGATGTTCCCAAAGTTTGAGCTGAAAGACTCGATTGCTTCAGCAAAGACGAACTTAGTAGATATGTTGTCCCATCGTACAGGTCTTCCAAGACATGATATGGTCTGGGTTAATGATGAGTTCACTTATGACCAGATTTTCGAGTATCTTCCACATCTTGACCTTAGCAGGGATTTCCGTACAACCTTTCAGTACTGTAATCTTATGTACATCGCAGCAGCGGCACTTGTTGAGGAAATCTCAGGAATGAACTATCGAGAGTTCATGAAGAAACGTATCTTCAAACCACTCAAGCTCTCTGTGGTTACAACTCTTCCTGAGATGTTGAAGGCCAAGAATCATACAAAAGGGTATTATGACCTCGAAGGTGTAAGAACCGAAGTCAAGTATGACGCAATCTCTGAGGCGGAGGCTATTGCAGCAACTGGTGCAGGTAGTATTTGTGCCGGTACGGCGGATCTTGCAAAATGGCTGAGATTTCATCTGAATAAAGGAGAAGTTGATGGAAAACAACTTCTTTCACCTGACAACCTGACACGAACTCACACACCAGTGATTTTTGGAGGTTATTCTGCTATAGATCAGGTGATTCCAGGTCAGAAGTGGATAAAGCAGGGTGCATACGCATTGGGTTGGCAGACAGATGTCTACAGGGGATTTAGCCGGGCTCTTCACAGTGGTGCAACAGACGGCTCTTCCACACAGCTCTATTTCATTCCTGATGAGGGCATAGGTGTTGGAGTTATGATTAATGAAAACGGGACCTCACTTGCAGGTGTGATAGCCAAGATGGTGCTGGACCGCCTCCTCCACTTAGAGCCTGTTGATTGGTCAAAGTACCTAAAGCCTAGATTTGATGCCATGAAAACAGCCTATCGAGAGTCTACGAAAAAACAGGAAGAATTGAAAGTATCTGATACAAAACCCAGTCATCCATTGACAGAGTATGTTGGTAGATATCATCATCCCGGATATGGCGTGCTCAATGTTTCTACTGAAGGTGACGGATTACAAATCAAATATGGAACCCAGATATTTCCACTAATACACTATCACTATGATACTTTTCAGATTAATTTTGAGAGATATGGCTTCAGAGATCTTCTGACCTTCTATACTGACTCAAGTGGCGACATAGAATCGTTTACCATCCGGATAGAGATACAAGTCCCACCAGTCAAATTCACAAGACTCCCTGATGAACACATGTCAGACCCCAAGTTCCTAAACAGATTGACAGGAAAATACGAATACTATGGGCAACCTGTGGAGTTGATCCTCAAGGATGAGAATAGACTCCTCTTCAAGATTACAGGGGCTTCTCCAATGGAACTAGTCCCTGTCAGAGGAATGAGGTTCCGACCGAAGGCATCATCCAGCACTACATTCACCTTTCAAGAAGATGAGAATGGAAACATTTACGGATTTGTGGTTTCTGAGTTTGGAACCACCGTTCCTGGAACCAGAATCAAAGAATGAGTGTTCTCAAAGGTTATGTAGTCAGTAAATCGGCCTATAACTCGCCCTCTACGAATAACTTTAAAACTCACGTGGCGATGTCCAGCTCAAGCATAGCGGGTTGGGTCTTCAGACCTGTCTGTTATGTTTACTCAAACAAACGTTTAAGTAAAAGCGGGTTGGGGAAGCCAGTCCTGCACGGACTCATCCGTGCGCGGGCGAAGCCTATCCCGCAGGGCTCATAGGAGCTCTGTAGCTCAGAGAAACCCTGAGATCGGAAGTTCAAAAAGCAGTGCAGGGTCATCCTGCCTGCTGGGATGTCTTCCACCCGCTACCACTTAAACATAGTTAATTTTTTCTTACTCAATCATCTTCATAGATGATAGGGGTGTACCAGAGAGAGCCATCATCTCTTGTCGTGACTCTGAAGTACTCATCCTCTACTGCACTCTCTAAGGCATCTCTAATTTGTCGTAAGGAATGTTCTGGGAATCGATCAACGACATCCTCTTCTGAGAAACCATCGGTTGAAGACTTGAACTCACGCACTATCAGTTGATTGAGTTCCGATACACCAATGAGGTACCCACGCGCATGTTCTCTTTTTCTTTGTTCTTCACTATATTCTCCCTTCATCTTATCAATCACCAGTCTTCTTCATCAAAGTCAGGATTGACTTTGTAGCCCTCCTCACCATTTTCCAACATTATTGGTATAATCTCCTTATCTTCGGTGGCAATCCTAAAACCTTCTTCAATATAATCTGCGGGAAAATCAGGTAACTGTTTGATAATGTCCTTTTTCGAAATACCTTCTGGAGATTTTCTTACAGCCTCCAATGTCCAATCTGCAAGATCATGAATGTCTGCATAATACATTCGACGCTCTTCTTTTTCCCAAAACTCTTCCTCGATTTCTTCCATTGCCTTCTTGTATTCCTCTGTTTTCTCATCCTCTGGTATTAACCGACACCACTCAATGCTCTTCCCATCTTCGAATTCATAATGATGATCAGTGTAATCTTCAACCCATAATGACCTCAAATCAGCCTCTGTGAATCCCTGTTCCTGAAGAATAATCCTCGCATCCTCTGACTTCATCTCCCCTTCATGTCTTGGTGTATTTTGTTTCTTTAGAAGCCGCAATAATGCTAAATCGACCTTGTTTAAATTACGAAGTTTCTCGGCATCCTCCGGAGTGAGCTTCAATAAGTGCCAAAGAGGACGACCACCGTACAGATTCCATTCATCCTCAGCATAATCAAGAACCTTGTCTATCTGAAACTTATCAAGTGCAAGTTCAATAGTGCTTTCAATCTCCTCAATAGGATAATCATTAGTCAGTTCTTTGATTACAATCTCAAGTGGTATGATTGTCCTCTTCATCTTTGAGAATAAACTCATCAAATTACTCAGAATTGTTTCACTCAATCTATTTCACCACTCCAAACACGATGAATTTCGAATCCATATTGCTCCACTTCCTCTTTGATTCTCTTTATTCTATCAGGGTTCTGTTCTTTTATCCACTTCATAAGCGCCTCTTTTTTCTCGGGATGATTCGGGGGGCATATCAATCCCCACCGAATTGCCATATCAGAATTAGCAGTTTTAGCTTCCCATTTTACTGATACCCTACCTGAACCTTTGTAATGGGTGACTTCTACAGGCCGAATTGATACATCGATGCCAAGTTTGCTTGCAAGAAATCTCTCATCATCAATTAGCTGGTTGTGATTTTCCAGTACAGTATCATAGATTTTCTGAGCAATCTCTGAGGTTTCGGAATCATTCGATTTCCGCAATTTCTCAATTTTGCTCCAAAGCAAAACCTTCTCGCCTTCAAAATCACCACAATACCTCTTCCCTTCTGTCATTATCATTTCAATTTCACGACGAGATATTTGATCTTCGAACCCATACTCACTTGACTTCTTACCAGCATTAAGAGTATTTGACCGATTCCAACTCACACTGCCACGAGATACATGCCCTTCTTCTGCAATCATATCCTCCTGATACGCAGATGTTGATTTGCTCGACCATTCTCGAGCTTCAAGTGGAAGACCAGGATTGTGAATGGCCTTATCACCAGCTGGAACTCCCCACTCCATTAGAGCCCTTCCATACGGACTTTGTATTTTCAAACGGTATACATTGTCCTCTTTGTTGTACTCAGGTATATTTGTGAAATCACCAAATTGACTCAGCGTTTGATTGATTACTTGTTCGATTCTTCTGATGTTTTCTTCATAATATTCAACAATTCCATCTTCTTTCCGAATGTGGCAGTCACTCAACGAAGTTGCTATCAAACGTGCACGAAGAGATTCAAGTGTTTGTTCCTCGGGAAATTTAGGATTTGTAATTCCACCATGGCCGTTGATTCCTGTAACCCTGTTGACTAGACCTTCATACTCTTTTGTTCTATTCCCCATCACATCTCGCTGGAAATGAAGTGCTTCTCCAACTAATCGGGATTTGTCATCCTTGATTTTGATATGGCCCGTTGATGGTCCTTTGTGTACAATTTGATCCGTTAAATCATTGATATTCCTTAGTTTTTCTCTTCTACTATCTCCAATCCCTAGCCTATCCCCGACATCATCAACTATCTTTGATAAACTTCGATTATCGAAGTAATAGTATTGGGTCCTCCATGCATTAATCATGTCATTCGGAGTTCGATCAGGAGTCCAGACATAGAGTCTTCCCTTGATCATCCCAACACGAGGATCTTCAGCCTCTAGCTTCTCTTTCAGAGTTTCTTGAATCTCCCTTCTATGAATCTTCAACACTTTCTCAAACACTGAAATCATCCTATCATCAGTTTCAGAACGAGTGAGATCGGCCATCATCACTCTGCTCTCAGACTCCGGGGACTCACGCTTCATCTGACTGATGATATCCGCCATCTCTTTCGATCCTAGGTCTTTGGCCTCTCCAATCTGCTTCATCGATTCCTTGATCACTTCAGGTTCGATTCGTTGAACATCCAAGCTCTCGTTTGGTCTGATTGTTTTCCGAGTATCCATATCCTCTAGATTCATATCCTCTAGAACAGACTTGGAATCAGCCCATTCACGGATGATTCGTTCCTCCTCCCTCTCACGCAATCTCTTGACAAGTCCCTTTTCAACTCCTCTTTGACAATTGCTGATTGTGCTCTGTGAAACTCCATATTCCTCTGCAAGCTGATGCTGACTCTTCTCACTCTCACTTCTAATTGCGAAATATACTTCAGCACTCTGATAATCTCGACTAGTCTTTGAAGTTTCATCAGAATGCTCCTCCATCAGTCTGTCAACATCCTCCATTGATTCGAGCTTCACATCTAGGGGTCCATTCTCTTCTTCGTATCTCCTTCTCAGCTCCTTTTGTTCTATCTCCCCGACCAAGCTTGGTTTGACAGAGTCCTCACCATTCTCTAATCTATCAAAATAGGTTTCAGAGGCTTGATATTTCCCCTCGAAGTCCTTGCGTAACTCAGTTTCTGGATAGTTCTCAAGCACTTTATCGAATTCTTCCTTCGAACGTAATTCACCATAATGACCTGTCGACTCTTCACTAGACCTGTCCACTGGTTCGCTAGATTCTTCCTCTACCACTTCATCAAGGGCCTCTCTAAGCCTCTCCTCTGTTGACTTGGTTTCCAATTCCTCCCTTTCAAGTTCATCAAGAACCTCACCCAGCTTCTTGGATACCTCTCTCTCCTTTTCTGCGTCCTGCTGCAGCTCTCTGACGATTTGTTCCACAACCTCCCTGGTGGAAACCTCAGTTTCCTCATCGGACTCTTTCACTTCTCGGGCTCGAAACTTCTCGCGCACCAGTTCAGCAGCAGTCAGGTCCTCAATCTTAGCCTCCTCAGTTTCATCCTTGTACTCCCTCCGACGCCTGACCCCCTCACCAGACACGCCCTCCATCATGAAACCCCCTAGGCCGCAACACCCCTGATTGCCACCAGGATGTCTGCCAGAACAGCGGTCTCCTTTGGTTCCTTCAACATCCCCGCCGCATGGAGCAACAGTCGTTCAGCAAAGGGGACCTGCTCATCCTCAGTGCTGATGAACTTGCTTGCCACCTTGGTGAGCAACCTGGCCACTCGAGCAGGGTCGCCCTTGGTCGCATCACTGACCCTACCCAAGTAGGCCTTGACAAAGGTGGGGGCGTTCACAATCTCCGAGATGTCAATCTCATGGTCTCTGGAGAGCGCCATCACCTGCATCTCTGGCTTGACAATGACAGGTGCAGTCGACCTGATGCCCCTGAGCAGGTTCTTCATCTCGACTGTGAGGGGTTGACTCTCAGCGAGTTCAGGATGAGTTTCAAACACCTCCTGCATGGCATCCCGCACCATCTCGTCGGTCCACTCACGCTTGGGCAAGGGGCGTGTGAGTAGATAGTCCAGAGGAGCCACCTGGACATTGGCTGGCACGTTCTGGGTCTGGATCCGTGCCACAATCTCTCCCACTCCCATACCCCCAATATGATTGATCTGCGCGTCACTGCAGAGAGCCTGCCGACCAACCAGCAGGCGTTCCTCAAGGTCGGTCAGGGTGTGGATGAAAACGTTTGCAGGGAGCTTGACAATTTCAGAGGGTAGACTGCTCGCGAGCTGGTCAATGAAGACCAATCCCAGACCTGTCCCACGTTGGGTCCGGAGCATCCCTGCTATGTTTGAAACCGCCTTCTGTGTGGAGGTTGGCTCTGCATACGCACCGTGAAACTGTGTCCCCTTGAGGAACTGGTGCGCCTCTTCTAGGACCAAGAGATGGCTCACCTCCTTCTTTGGGTTGGCAACCAGATACTCGTTTATCCCCACTGTGAGAACACCAATCAGGAGTGCCCTGTCCTCTGGGGAGAGGTCTCTCATCTCGATAATCGTGGGATGAGCGAGGAGTTCAGGGATGGTCAGCCCCTTGGTGGTGTTGAACATGTCCACCAGGATCTCATTTCTGAGCATGCTCCTGAGTCGTGCGTCCAGTGCCCCGTAGAAGTCCTTCTTGAGTTCCTCCCCGTAGTCTAAGTGAGTGTTGGCCACTTGCTGTACAGCCTCATAGAGGTCAGAGAGGAGGATAGGACGCCCCCGGATGTTGCCCATGCGGGACCAGCCACAGTTCTCGTACATGGTGTTGAAGATGTCATCAAAGTGCATGGAGATGACGCCATCAGTAGGGAGGGCAGCAGTATGGACATCCACCATCCGGTCGATGTATTTGCCAACAGGGACCTTTGGAGGGACCTCCCACATGTTGTAGTGGAGCGGGGCAATGTCTGGGTTCCCTGCAGTGAATATGCGGAACTCGTCATAGAGGTCCTTAAGGACCCTCCAGTCCCCGACATTTCCAGGGGTGAGGATGATGGGAACGACGCCGTTCCTGTAAGCCTGAGCAACAATACTGACGCAGGTGGTGGTCTTCCCGTAGCCCGTGTTTCCGTAGATACCGATATGAGAGCCAAGCATCTTCGGCACCAGTCCATAAGGTTGGGTCTTCTGAGGCTCTCCGTTTCTGATTGCATGGCCAAGGAGGATGAGGCGTTTCTCATCATACCGCCAAATGGACTCCGAATCCTGTGGATCAATCCGGCTCCTTGGAGTCCATGTTCTCCTAGGAGTGATTGGTTTGGGTTGAGGATCAGTTTCTTCTGCCTCGTCACCTGTAGGTAGATCTACACTGGCTACTGAGAAGTCCTCCCGTCGAGAAACCTTGATACCCAAGTCTACCCGGGGGAGTGCAAAGTAGGTGGCGGTTTCCTTTGGGGTGAGAACTGTATGGTCGCCGACGGGCTTGCCAGCCAGAGCCTTCTCGAAGTCCTTTCGTTTCTTCTTGATGACAACTCGAAAATCCTCTTCAGGGTCTGCAGGAGTAATCCCACTCATGAGGACAGACATCACGCGTCGTGCCTGCGACTCAGCATACTTCTTGTCCTGACTCCAGTGGGTAACGGTCACTGAAACTTTTCCAAGGTATTTACTGCTCATTCGCTTAATCTGTCTGTTTAAACGTTCAGCAAATCTAGATGCACTTGCGCTCACCTTGGTAGTGGACTGTTGGGAGTCTGGAGAAAAGAAACTAGGGGTTGAAACCACCCTCTGAGACCGTTCCATGGCGAATTCATAGTCCTTCTCAAGGGACCTGACCTTCCGTTTCACAGACTTTGTTGGTTCCACAAAGACCTGCAGGATGACATTGTCAAGGCTCTGGAGAACCTCACCTGCCGCATCCATGGGGTCAATCTGACCAGAGAGATATCCGGTTTCCTCCGGTGTTGCAGGTTCTCCCAGTAGGCAGGCTATGACACCATTCACTTCTAGACTGACACTCAGTCCCTTGAACATCTTGGGCTGAGTAAGGTTGAACTTTGGGAGATACGCGGACACCGTAGTCACCAGTGTGGCGAGGTTCTTGTTCAGTTTCTCCTCTTTCCTAGTCCAAGTCAGAAATAGCACTCGACTCTTTCCGTTGGTACGCTCTAGTCGAAGACCTACTGGAACTTTCTCATGGATCATCCCTCTGAGGACACTCTTGAATGACTGTCTGTAGTTGGTATCACGAGTTTCCGTTTCTGCTGCCTTGAGATAGTCCTCTGGAATCTCAACTACCTCTACAGCTCCCACTTGGATTTCGCCTAACCATGCCTCTAACATGACTTTGCCTTCTTTGGACTATGATTGAAATATGGTAAAACTAAATCCAAATCTCTTTGTGTAGAAGTGAAGATTGATTACCGTCCTCTAGATGGTGTAGAACCAGAATAAAAACGGGTGCGGTTGGATTATTGGCCTTTTCAGTAGAGATTTCTTATTTTAGGGAGTTATGGACTCTTTTTCACGAGTTGTTAAGGTCATTTGTGCATGAGTTCAATGAATACAAGGATGAAATTGAATAATAATAATAACCCGCTACCACTTTTCATAATCATCTAATTTTCAAAATTATCATGCTGAATAGCACGATACCATTCCACCCCATCTTCACGATACAATAGTTCAATATACTCATCTTCTATTGCACTATCAATAGCATCTCTGTAATGTTCGGATGAGTAGTTCACTGTTGCCGTGTCCTAGGACTTCCTCTTGACTGCAACAATGATCACAATCACAACAAGAGCTCCTCCACCAATCACAGCGATTACGAGAACTTCTAGTGGGAGTGTTCTAACATTCACGGTGACTGAGAACTTCGCGGTTCTTGTATATCCAAGTGTATCACTGACTGACACTTCAAGCCAGTAAACATCTGGACTCAAAGCAGTAGCGTTTGTGATAACCCCCTCTGAATCTATAGAGAAATGAGCTGTATCATTAACGCTCCAGGTGTCAATGGCAGTATAGTCTGTAGCATTAAGGTCGTAAGTAAAGGATACTCCTTCATCAATCGCCTGGTTAGATGGCTCTGGATTCCAGAAGGGTGGGACTTGATCGATTGTAAACTCGTCATCAACCACAATATTGTCAATCGCAGGACCCCCCTGACTATAGACCGTAAAGCATTCACTGGTATTATAGACAGTATCCACCACCTCCAGCGATTCACAAATCGTGCCATTGAGATAGACAAAGAATCGTCCAGAGGAGTCCCTTGTGATGTCGAAATGGTGCCAACCAATTATTTCCGCTGGAGAATATCGAGCCAATGTGTGGATAGACCCTTGACCTGCAGTGCGCCGGTAGAAGACAAACTCGTTTTGCCATGGCGAAAATGTACCTGTGACTGGCATTATCCCATACTCATACGGTACTGATTCCTCCCACCGTGGCCAATCGATACTATTATTGTCCCAATAATAAGTGAAGAATGCTACATGGAACACATGCCTGTATTGATCCTGGACATCAAGATCAAAACTCCATGTGCCTACACTCTGAGTCGTATTGTACATTGCAATAGTCCAATGATTCGCTTCTCCTTGGAATCGTAGCACGCCTTCGGACACACTATAGTTTGGTGGGAGAGGACCAGCAGGGAATCCATAATGCATTCCCCAAAAATTCCAACCGTCTGTATTGTTATCATTAAAATTATCGCTCCAAACCACAGCACTAGGCGAGTATCTTTCCTGTACACTAAAAGTGTTGAAATCAGGACCGATAGCCAAGACCGGGAGCAACAAACATGAAATGAGTAGCATCACCTTAGCTAATCTCTGCATTTCCAATTCAATCTCTTCTCCGAACAGCTTTCCCTAGCTGATTGTCGGAAAGATATGCTCTAGCTTTGACAAAAGATTTCCGGTTTGTATCGAGGGTGAACCCACTCTACACTAAGTCGAGAGTAAGTCGCCAACTTCTTCAATCCTGAGTCTACCAGCCCAATCAAAGCAAGCCAACCGGTAGGACTCGCAGGAGTAACTCTATCCGCTACCATTTTTCTCCTGCAAGAATAATGAATCAACACACACTACCCGCTACCACTTTTCATAATAATCTACCATTTATCGAATAGATTTATAGTCGAATGGGGTATGGTATGATTACACTATTGTTGGAGGAGAAACGCGGGGTTCCTCCAACATTTAGCTTTAAGGGGAGAGGTCTTCATGAAGAAGAAGCACTACTTGTTATTGTCCGTCTTTGTATTCATATTCATATTAGGTAACTTCGCGAGTAGCCTTCCGGCTATTCCGAGAAGCACAAGTAATCCTTCTGACTTTGCTACTGAAACCCTTGATTCTCCAGAATCAATTGATGATGAGCAGCAAGTCGAAGATGACAACACTGGTGGATTACAGTCCAAGGGAACTGTAGATACAAGGAACCAATTCTCTCCAAGTGCCACTGACCCAACAGCTGGAGATTTTGATTACAGCATGGTGACACTTCCCTACAATTGGGACGATGCCACTGGCGGAACATGGAACGACCTCAGCATGAGTGACAGTGTCATGCTTACGCTTCCCTTTGAGTTCCCATTCTATGGTGAGAACTTCACGAAAGTCTATGTGTCAAGGAATGGCTGGATGTCGTTCTACAACACTGATCCATATGATCAATGGGTGGGCCTTGGGTCAACTGACGAAGCTTTTTGGTACGTGGTTGCTCCATGCGCTACCCCAATAGCTTCAGCTTGGGGTAATCCCGGCGTGTACAATCTGACGCTATCTTCTCCCAGTCGCTATGTTATTGAATACAATAATGTGATGAATGCATATTTCTCTGGGGAATTAGTGGGTACTTTTCAGGTCGTTTTCTATGAAAATGGTACCATAGACTTCAATTATGATTGGGTAGAGAACAATTACGGTTTCCCATATGCTATTGGTCTCAACCATGGAGCAATCTGGAGCAACTATGAACAGTACTCAGTTAGCTCGTACCCAATAGATGACCTATCGCTTCGCTTTAATCCTCCAAAGAAGTGGCTCTTCATTACTTCAGATGACCAATCGGCATCGGCAGACTACACCCTGACTTGGGAAGGACATTCGAACGAAACCATAGTCGTCTATCATGTGTTCTTGAACTCTGCATGGTATGGCACTACGCCATTAGAATACATGTTCATGCCTGGACTTCCCAGTGGATGGAAATGGATTGAGGTCTATATGGAAACTGGTGGAATGAACTACACGACAGGGGCTTCAGTTCTTGTTGACACAGACAATCCCACTGTCACGATTGACTATCCCTCAGATATGAGTACATTGAATGATGGTAAGGTGAACTGGACTACCTACGACTACACAAGTGGCGTCCAATACGTCGAAGTCTATGTCAACAACTCATTCTATCGACATATCGATTGGGAGAACTATATCTACTTGGCTCTTGAGAATCAGAAATGGTACAATGTCACTGTAGTTGCCTTCGATTTGTTGGGCAATAATGGCTCTGATACTGTGACCTTCTACTATGACCGGACTGTTCCTGCTGCAGGATTCATCATCACTCACGATGAGGATGATCTGTGGGAGGTCATGCAACTTTACATGAATCGTGGGTACTTGACTGCGGAGATAACGGACTCACTCACTCTAGATGGTCTAACGCTGTTTGATGTCATATTCATTGGTGGTGGTGGAAACCCATGGCCTGCACCTGACGTCACAGCACTCGAGGACTTTGTCAGTGGTGGCGGCAAGCTGTTTGTTGCTTGTTCTTCTTTTCCTGAAGGCTTTAACACGTTCATGGCGGATCATGGAATATCCACTGAGGGCAATGTAGATGCACTAGCGGGTAATACTACCAACTTTGTGTCTGATCATCCCTTGATGACTGGTGTGACAGAGCTTCAGCACTCTGACCAAGGCAATACTTTTGTTCTGAATCATCCCGCTCGGGAACTCATTCGCTCTTCTGACGGTCAGAACATTATAGGTGTAGTGAGCGAGGTAGGAGAATCAAAGGTCCTCTGTATGCATTATTCAATGACATGGGATTTGTACAAAACAGACAACCACCTTGTCTTTGAGAACATTTTCGATCACTGGCTCACACTACCACTTCATGATCTTAGTGCATCCATTAGTTCGCCTACCGGAGCTGGTGCAGGTTCTCTGGTTGATGTGTACTCCTATGTTATTAACCAAGGCTCATCAACCGAGGGTGGGTTTACTCTTGAGCTCTGGATTGATGGTGCACTGGAGGACTCACTCTTTGTGGCTTCCCTAGATACTGGTGAATCAGCTTCCATCCATTCGCAGGTCCTGGTGCCGACATCTGGTACTATGAACCTTACATCTTACGTTGCACCCATCAGCGGAGAAACCTTGACCTATAACAACAGAGAAGAGAGGACTCTTGCTGTGTATGAAATCACAATCTACACTCCAACGACTGGTCAACAGATCCGTGGTGGTCTTGTCTTTGTGAACTATACTGGATCAGATATATTGAACCTGGTGAACATCACAGTGTTCGTTAATGATGCATGGATAACACACATCTATCCAATAAGTCCCTATTCTGAGCATAGCATCTTCGTACCAGTGTTTCAGAATGGGACCAATACGATAACCCTAATGGGTACTTGGAATAATGGTGTCCAAGCTAATGGATCTGTCACTATCGAGTCCTATCTCGTAGTCCCACGGGTTGAACCCAGCTATGGTGACTATGTATTCATGGACATGCATGCCCCTGACTACAGCATCCAAGTGATATTCAACTTCACATTCTTGGATTGGGTATCTCCATTTGAGATCAATTGCTCAATGACGTTGAATCAGACTCAAATAGGCATGCCATCTTCGTACGTTGATACTTGGCTCATAGTCAATGTTCTGAACGGATACATCTCTGATGGCTGGCCGGGTGCTCCTCCAGCAGAAACCTGGGTGTACAAGCATTTGCTCATTATCCCCGGTATTTCCGTTCCCGAATCCATACCCTATTCGACATCGATAGACGAGAACTCGTTTCCAGCCGCAAACATTGGTGACCCCGCTTGTTTCATAGAATGGCAGCAGATAATACGAGTGACCAGTACAGGCGAGTGGAATGGATATGCCAGCTTCAACCTGAGTATAGATCTTGGTTATGGATTCATGAACGTCACAGTCCTTCAATGCAGTGGCCTTTTTGTATACATCAATCAATTTGGAATGGTGATGGGTGAGGTAGTCACAAACATGCTCCCACCAATAGACAGACCCCCACTCATTTCCACTCCAGATGACATCTATTTCGAGTATGGAACAACAGGCAATTCCCTGACTTGGTATGTTTCAGGGAATAATCCAAATGGCTTTACTTTGTACGAAGATGAGGCTCCAATAGTTTCGGGTGACTGGTATATCGGTGAACCTTTCGTTTTAGTTTTGGATGGACTCTCTCTGGGCGCTCATAATTATACCCTTCAGCTGTGGGATAGCAACGGAGAATGGTCCCGCGATGTCGTTTGGGTCTATGTCCAAGACACAACATCGCCCACAATCAATACCCCTGCAGACATCTATTACGATGAAGGTGACACAGGCTACTCGATAGCATGGTCGCCCAGTGACCTACTTCCAAGTTCCTATGTCATCTACATGGAAGGAAGTATCCTCAGATCCGGTGCATGGAACTCGAGTGCTGAATCAATCAATGTATCCGTTGATGGTCTAGCCTTTGGTTCATATAACTACACCATTGTTGTCACAGATACTACAGGCCACTCTGCGGTAGATCAGGTTTGGGTCTATGTTCAGGATGGGACTGCACCCACAACTGACCATCCTGCCGATTTCGATTATGACGAGGATGAAACTGGAAATGCAATCACTTGGACCCCCAACGATTCACATCCAAAGAACTTCACTATCTACAAGGACGGTACTATAGAAGACAGTGGGTCTTGGGACGGCTCAGCAATCACTATTGATGTTGATGGCCTTTCGCCAGGTGTCTATAACTATACCATTGTAGTGTACGACCTTGGCGGAAATAGTGTGACAGACACCGTGATTGTTACTGTGAACGAAGTCATAACCACTCCCACAACACCAACAACCCCCACTACAACTCCAACGGGTGGCGTAGAGCTGCCACCAGAGATCATGCTTCTGATTGTTGGTGGATTAGGAGGTGTACTTGTCATCATCATCATTGTGGCACTCCTACGTAGGAGAGGAGGTTAGCCAAGAAAATCCAACCCTCTCTATGAACGGAGAACTCCTAACTCCGGATCAAATAGCCCATTGGGACTAAGGCAATTGAATGCCATGACCCAATGGGGTCCTCTCTTTTTTTCTTCGAAAGAATCATTGAAGAATACTATTTGCTCCCAGCAATTTTTGACACAGTCGATTTTTACTTGCGGTAGTAATAGAATGCAGATATTCCCGCGAAAACAACGGCTCCGATCCATATTATCACTAGAGCAAGAAGCGCGTCAAAAGACACGTCAGTAGCAGAAAGACCGATGAGTGCAGCTGGAATCACAAAAAGAACGAAAGCAAACCCATTACGAGCTGATTTGTCAGAGATCTGTATCGAGCGCTCGTCACGGAATCTCTGAGAATAGAGAGTGAACCCTATTAACACTGAGATAAAAACCACTTCTGCCCCGAGCGAGGGAACGGAAAATGGTATTTCTGAAGTTGGGAAAAGAAAACTCATGATGAATTGTGCGATAAGCCATCCAACAATTAGAAGGACTCCCATTACAACCAGAGTCTTATTTGATAGTTTCAAGCTCATGTCAGATTCGCCTCTATTTTCTATAATAGTAGAACAAAGACAGGTACCAAATAGTTAGTGAGAGTATCCATGGCACAAAGACAACCCCTGCTGCTATTTGAAGTGTGATCTCTTCAACCGCAACGAGTACGACAGAACACAGGGGAAAAGTGAATAGGTAAAAGACAAAGGCATTACGCGCAGCGAGAATCATGATCTGCGAAAACCGTTCATCATAGAACCGTCGCATATAGCTAACAAGGAACACAGCCCCAACTCCTGCACTGACACCTGAAAAAATGCTGCCCAGAGATGCTAGATTTAAAGCCCATAGTATTGCTAACACAATCATGACCATTACTATAGCACCAAGTGCCGATATTATACTACGATTCATTTTCATCTCTCCTCGACACAACTAGTTCCTATAATAGTAGTAACTAAACCCGTAGAGAACAAGAAAAGCTGAAACCCACAACACAAAGACTGAAACTCCTGAATCAATCCAGGGAAGACCGAGAAATTGTAATGCACTCAAAAGGGGAAGAGCCAGCATCAGGAAGACAAACGCATTTCGACCTGCTAAGCCTAAAATGTGCACATAACGCTCATCTTGGAGTTGCTTTATGTATATCAGCACAATCGCATTGATGAAGATAATCAATCCAATTATCACATTGAACAACAATAAGGTAGTACCCACGTCAGTTTGCATTTTTATCATCCCTATATTCGAATATGTCCTCAATCTTCACTCCAAACAGGTTTGCCAGCTTGAAGGCAAGCGTAAGAGATGGGTTGTAGGTTCCCTTCTCCATTGAGATGATTGTCTGTCTAGTGACCCCAAGACGTTTCGCGATACTTTCCTGTGTCCACATCCCGGACTCATCTGACTCATTCATTCTAGTTTCGCGAAGTTCTCGCAGCCTGTTTACAATCATGCTGACCACCGGTTCAGATGTAAAGTTCATTTTACGTAAAGTAAACTTTACATTTAAGGTTATGGTTTCCAAGGCGAATATGTGTTAAAATGGAGTAATCCAGCAACAAACCTGTGATACACACATTGTTCTTTGGTCAACACTAACACCTGATTGGAGAAAGAACGCGATGCTGCCAGAAGTCGCCCTACTTGTTGGAATCTATGCCATTTGGTTGCTCCTCTTGGTGAATGCGATGGTGTCTAGTGAGGAGATATCGCTGACAGTGGCAACCTTGCCGTTCATTGTGACCTTTCCAATAGCACTAATTCTCGCATCATGGATAGAGGTTCAGATCCCAGGTGTATTTCTTGTAGATATTGTCCTCACAATGATAATAGGGATTCTCATCTTCGTGAGGTGGGTGATGGCTATCGTGGGAGAATGACCATTACTTACCCTTTCGCTTAAACTCAG
This sequence comes from Promethearchaeota archaeon, assembly GCA_048940045.1. Classification (GTDB taxonomy): domain Archaea; phylum Asgardarchaeota; class Thorarchaeia; order Thorarchaeales; family Thorarchaeaceae; genus SMTZ1-45. The sequence goes on along the minus strand of JBHLOX010000005.1, from coordinate 35,850 downwards.
TATATCCACATCGACCACAAGCGAAACGGTCGAAGTGTTCAGCCATGAATGTCCCTTTCTCACAACGCGGGCAAGACTTCTTGGTCCTCGTGATACTTCCTGACTTGTCAACCTTGTACATTTCGTGTGCCTTTGGCATCTATGCTTCTCCTTCCTGTTTCTTTGACTCGTGTCTTTTGACGATGTGATTAAGTTCTATCCGCTTCAGCTGGTCCGGGTCAGAATAGATTCTAGCTGTCCCCTCAGTTATACCAGCACCAAACTTAGTGTCGAGTTTCTTGATGATGACTGCTGATGAGTCCGCATCAAACTGTGCAACAATCTTTGCACGGATATCAGCACGACTCGGAGTGCTTGCTCCAGCATGATCGACCCTGAAGTCGACTTCCTTCCTTGCAAGAGGTTTGTTCTCTCGTTCATCTAGGATTTCGATTTTCATTGGTATCACTTACCGAAAGTCAGACCGCCTCAGGGGTGGCTCAGCCAATCGACTTGGGGTTGTCTAATAAAGCTTTCACCACTGACAAGAAGTATTAACGCACCTTTAGTGCATACTTTCCTGGTTTGTCGATGTTGAGTCTGGAGGCTACATAAGAACTCAACCTAGGGTCTTCACGTTTGTCTCGTCCTGGAAGGATGACCACTATCCCAGTGTATGATGTTGAAAGATTGGTTCCCTTACAGTTAGGGCACATACTCTCAGCTGTGAGATAATGACAGGTTTTACATGCTTTCATTTTAGCTATCGTTGCCCTCTCCCTGATTATTTCTTCTTCTTCTCTTTCTTGGTTTCACCACGAGCAGCCCTCACGTCCTCCTCTATCCAAGATCGGTCAGGACCAATCTTCCCGAGGAACGGCTGTCTCATTGTGAGACCGAGCTTTCCAGACTTGTTACCAGACTCGAAACTTATTGAAGTGACTCTGGCTCTCACCATGTCCCCCTCTGCTAGAGTCCTGCCAGTTTCTTTACCCAGGAGGGCATTCCCTTTTGAGTCCTGTGTGATGAAATCATCACAGATTTGACTGACATGACAGAGCCCATCAAGTGGTCCCATTCGGATGAATGCACCAAAGTCCATAAGCTCCACTACATTGCCCTCCACAAGTTCATGTCGGAGAGGCTTGAACACAAGCACACGATATGTCACTGAATGATATGTTGCACCGTCTCCTGGCATAAGACGGCCTTGACCAATCTCGTCAATCCCAATGACGGCAATCATCAGACCTACGTCTCGATCGAGGACATTCTCGTGCTGCTTCCGTAGATGAAGCATAGCTGCGTCTTCAATGGGGCTACCAAACTGTGATGGTGGAATACGCACCACGTCTTTTACTGTCACTATACTGTACAACTATTGACGCTCCTTGCCTAGCAGGACAATTCTTATCAGAACAATCAGACTCGAGGACTATCTCAAGGTCTGAACCCGACGGCTCAGCGCAGATTCGCTTTATAAAACATAAAAACGTTGTGACACGGTCTCAAAAGATTGAGCCTTTGAGTTCCAAGTGTTTCTTGCCGCGAAGCATAAGGACTGGAATCCCCTTCTCAGCTGCCCTGTCCCTGAGCTCTCGGTCATTCGTCGCAAGTACACCCCTGACTGATTCTGTATATTTCAGAAGCTGATCATCTACAATCGAGTCCTTTGTCGAGTGGTCTATCTCAACAATTCTGCATCTTTTAGTCAAATCCAGAGCAACTTTGAACATTCGATTCTCGGGTTTTCCTGCCCTCTCAAGTTTCGCCTTAATCTCATTCACAACTGATTCTAGGATGATGAACTCAACGCCTCTTTCAAGCACTCTTTCTGCTTCAGAAAAAATGTCAATACCAAACTGTACAGGTATAGTCAGGAAGTTCGTGTCAAGTATCACATGAAGTGGCAAAGTCTTCACCAGTATCGAATGCTGGTCTTTACAAATAATTTTGCTTTAAATCTCAGCATAACCTATTAGTCGCCACTTGTTTTCAACCCTACGCCCAATCGCGATTCTTTGTCCTTTCTCGGCCACGACTGGACGTTTAAGAGTCAGTTCAATCTCATCACCATGCAGGCGGGTGATTACCCCTACTGTGGGTGCTGTTCCAACTACCAACATCATTGGTTCATTTAACCTGAGATTCTCAACTTCTTTCTTGGACTCAGTACCAACTACTCTCTGCATAAGAATGGGAGTCAACATGAGTTTGTTGTGAATCTTTGGCATCTTCCCTACTTTCCCAACGACATTTCCAACAAGCCTGTCTGCTCGAGTTGAAGCTGGATCTAAGCCAGTTCCCACACCTATCAACCCTCCAGGATATGCCTCTTGAAGCGAATTCCCACTACCAGATAGAAGACTCACAATTTTTGCTTTGATTGGTTTGAATCCCTTCTCGCCCTTAGCACCTGGAGCAATCTCAATCTCATCTCCAATGCTCATCTTTCCTTGTATAATGGACCCACCAACTACACCACCCTGCATATCCATTGGTAGGGTTCCAGGTCTGTTTATGTCAAATGAGCGCGCGACATACATCTTGGGTGGAGCATCATCATCACGTTCTGGTGTTGGAATTACTTCCTGAATCATTTGAATAAGCAGGTCTGTATTAGCTCCAAAGATTGCTGAAACAGGTACTATTGGAGCGTTTTCTGCAGCTGTGCCTTTCACAAAATCCTTGATTTGCTTATAATGTTCCTTTGCTTTTTCCTTGGTCACAAGTTCGATCTTGTTCTGAACTATGATGATATTTTTCACCCCAACAATCTGAAGGGCATGAAGATGTTCAGAGGTCTGCGGCATTGGACAAGGTTCATCGGCCGCAATCACAAGAATTGCACCATCCATAAGACTGGCGCCGCTAAGACACGTCGCCATGAGTGACTCGTGACCAGGACTATCAACGAATGAAATCTCTCTCAAGACCTCTAGTTCTCCCCCACATCTGCTACACTTTCCCTCATTTGCTAGATGTGAGGTGGTGAATGCTTCAGGTTCAGGGCAGGTCTTGCACTTCATCAAAATGGTGGCCGCGTATCCAAGTCTAATCGAGATACCGCGTTTTATCTCATCTGAGTGACGATCAGTCCACTCTCCTGTTAGATATGAAACAAGCGTGGTCTTGCCATGATCGACATGACCCAGTGCGCCAATGCTAATCTCTGACTGTCCCTCGTACTTCCTGGTCACTTAATCTTCACATCCAAGCTGTTCATCGTGGGCGTTAGACTCTGTCCTCCCGTTGCCCATATGAAGTATATGGTTCGAACCATGAACACAACGATGACTAGCCGAGAAGGACTTCTATGCAGCTTTCATCACGAGTTCTTCGAGGGCAGTTGCACCCTTCTCTTCAATTCTCATGTTCACTTGAGATATGTCAGAGCTCAGCTCTCTCCCACGAACAGGCTTTCTTCTGGCCATTCCTTTCCTTTTTGGTCTGAAGCCAGGAGCGCCATGTATCAGAACACGTTTCTTACCACTACCGTGAACATCCGGGCGAATGGGAAATCCAGAAGCATCGCTTCCACCTGTAATCTTCAACTTGTAGCCGGGCAGTCCCAAGACATCGCCCTCTATGATTTCACCAACAGTTTTTCCAATTAGGGCATTTGTTTTGGCGTCATCTAACTCGTACTGGATGGCTTTTCCAGTTTCTGGATCTGATATCACAAGTTTGAACGGCAATTATCGCTTCGCCTACCTAGATTCGTGGTAATGGGCCCAAAGGACACCAGCGGTAGCCAAATTTACTCACCTTTTGAGGATTGTGGTCGAGCCTCCTCTTTGAGAGCACACAAAACCATTGAGAGAGCTAATACCGCGTACATAATCATTATAACCCATACTAATCACTGCACTCACTCACGTTGAGGACTGACAATCAATGGATCCACTGACAGTTTTCGGAATCATAGGTGGCATCTGGCTTGCGATTTACTTTGTTGCTCAATATATTGGCGTTGAGAAACTTAGTGAGAAGGGAATTGATGCTGGATTTCCCTTCTTCATCATGTGGCGCACTGAACGACTGAATTCGTTTCTTACACGGATGGGCAAGAAGTTTCCACGTGTATTCTTCAATATAGGTATTGTAGTGGGTTTTGGTGGCATGATATTCAGCTTCTGGATGTTTGGTGAAAATCTGATTAAATTCTTTGTTCAGCCTGCAGCTGCAGGAGGTGTTGTACCCATAATCCCGGGAGTGACTATTACCGGCCTTCCTCTGGTCTACATGTTGATTGGTCTAGCAGTCACTCTTCTCACTCATGAGTTCGCTCATGGTTTAGCAGCCTCAAAGGATGATATAACAATCAAGAGTTCAGGACTACTGGCTTTCTTGGTCTTGTTTGGTGGCTTTGTTGAACCCGATGAGGAACAATTCGAAAATGAAACAACCCCTCAGGCACGTATGCGAATGTTGGCCGCTGGCTCGTTTGCAAATTTCGCATGGGGTTTTGTTTTCCTTATAATTCTTGCAAACTTCTATCCATTGATGTCAATTGGATACTACCCCCCCAGTGGAGCCTACATATATGACCTGCAAGCAGGGAGCCCCGCTGCTGCAGCTCTCGAGATCGGTGATGTCATCATTGGTCTCAATGATACAGAGATTGCGAATTGGACTGCGGTCAGCAGATTCATGGTTGATGCCCCAGCTGGTACGCAGCTAACAATACACACGCTTGACGGTGATGTGACAATCATACTAGCCGCGAATGATCAAAATGCAAGTAAAGGGTATATGGGTGTCTACGGGTCGGATTACTGGGAACCCAGACCTGGCTGGGACCTTATTCTTACACCCATGTTTGTGTTCCATCTTCAACAGATAATCTTCTGGTGCTACTTGATTCTGATATCAGTCGCACTCTTCAATCTATTACCAATTCCAGTATTCGACGGAGATAAGTTGCTCTCTAACGGTCTGAGTCTTGTCATTAAGGATGAGAAGAAGATTAGATACATCATGTGGCCGGTAAGAATCGCTGCACTTGCTATTGTGCTTTTGAGTATTGTTCTAAGCTTCATCATGGGTAAAGGACTGTTCTAGAAGACGATTTTCATTTCTGTGGGACCTAAAAAGGCACGAAATTGCATGTTAGTCCGATGAAAGATGATGACCCACCAAATTGGTTCAAAGCAAGAATTGCGAGAAAAAGCTAGGAAAGCACTTACCGACTATCTGACAATGTTCATTCCAGGCTCCTGGAAAGAGCCTCTTGATAAAGTGAAGTTATTACTCCAGTCCAACGGAGATATCGACTGGGAGGCTCTCAAAGGCCATGCGCTCATATATTTCGACGAACAGCGACTCTCTGAAGATCGAGTTGAGTGTTTGGCTCGTGTAGAGCGTCTGAGTGACACCTTCAAAGAGATTCACAGTGTACTCTCTCCTGCTGAATGGTACAAGACCGTTGATGATATTATATGTGCCGCCAACTTTCGAGTAAGTAAGGCCTCACTCCAACTTAGGCGTGTCCAAATTATAGATGACTTGAAAGAGAAGGAAAAGCCAGAACCAAAGAAGACGAAATAGATCTATAATCCCCTTTCGTATCATTCCTGCACGAGAAATGTGCGTGTAAATATCTTTAACTTGATATCCCGTGACAATGGCGACTTGGAGTCGCTATCATGCAGCCCGGTTGTTCGAAATGTGGAAAACCTGCAATATACCTACGTAGATACACATCTGAACAACTGTGTGGACAGTGTCTCACCCAGTCAACAGTAGACAGAGTTCGAAGAACGATCAATCGCCACAAGATGCTAAAAGAGGATGATAGGATAGTTGCAGCGATTTCCGGTGGGAAGGATAGCGCTGTGCTTCTCCATGTTCTTCACAAGATAGAATCCAATTTTTCCAAGTCAGAGATCATCCCGGTTACAATCGATGAGGGTATCAAAGGATACAGAGACCAAGCACTCGACGCAGCAAAGCAGTTGACGAGGTCTCTTGACCTTCATCTTGAGGTCTTCTCCTTCGAGGAACTTTTTGGTCACACATTGGATGAACTTGTGAAGCTACGGACTGACAAGTCACTAGGCGCATGCTCTTATTGTGGAGTGTTCCGTCGACGTGCACTGAATGAGGCAGGAGTGAAACTCGATGCAGACGTCATTGCAATAGGTCATAACCTCGATGATGAAGCACAGACAGTGTTGATGAACATCATGCGTGGTGATAGTCGTAGGATTGCACGAACAAACGTTCCACGAAGCAGGTCCATGCAAGGTCTAGTGCCCCGTGTCAAGCCTCTCACTGAGTTGTCCGAGAGAGACATAGTTGCCTACTCCCACTATCTGAGGCTTGTTTATCACGATGTCCCTTGTCCATATGCTGGGGAAGCCTATCGAAATGATCTGAGGTCTTTCTTGAATGAAATGGAGCATAAACGACCAGGAACACTATTAGCAATACTGCGTTCTGCAGAAGCAATGACTGAAGCATTTCTAGCCAATCCATCCGATTGGACTCCTGAAAAGTGTGAGAAATGTGGTGTACCATCTTCCTCAAAGATATGCAAGGCATGTAAGATGCTCGAGGAAATCAGGGGATGATGCTGGAGTGGCAAAGAAGCCAGAAGTGTTGCATGAGCCCCGTGAAATCCATTACAGTCCAGACCACTGGAATCATCTCCAGACCCTCAGAAACTCAGCACTTGAAACTATAGAAAAACTAGAATCAATTGGTGTCAAGCCGTTTGTATATGGATCAGTTGCACGTGGTGATATCTCCAAGTCCTCAGACATCGACATCATCGTTCTCCGTCCAGTTTCTAGTTACCGAATCGAACTCGTTCTAGGTCCATTTCTGAAAAGAGAGCTTGTCCAAGCTACTCCTTCTATGGTTCTCAAGGGTCATATTCATCTGCCGGAGAATACAGTTGTGACTTTTCCATTGTTTAAACTCATGTCCAGAGAGGAGGAGTTCTATCGATGGGGAGGTCTAGTCGACAGCACTGGATTGAAGGACAAAGTAAGAGTCGCAGGTGTGGATAAACGACTCATCCTTATTGAACCTACGAGTTCGGGTCATATTGAGCAGGGAGTTATGGGTCGCGAGCAAGAGGTTTCCAGGAAACTAAATGTGAGTATTGGAATCGCAAAGGAACGAGTCAGAGTTCTTACACGACGGGATAGTGTTGGAAGGACAGGCGTCTACCTAACTCGAACCCTGGATGATGATGAGAACTTCGAAGCCGTTGCTAAGAGTCTCCAAGACAGTGACCCTGCACTACGCAGAACCATCCAAAGAAGAGGTGGTCGAACATAAAGCCGTCAAGACGAGAAACTAGAGAGATTGAAGGCGACTCACTTCTAGTTGGGGAACTACCAGCCGGTTGCGGTTTCTGTATGCGAGGTTCGAAGATGGTTCTGTTCGTTACTGGTTTCTGCGAAAGCTCCTGCTACTACTGCCCATTGTCACAGGACAAATCTGGTCGAGATGTTGTGTTTGCAGATGAGATGCCGATCACTGATGATGCCGATATTCTATTCGAGGCAAAAGCTATCAGAGGTGAAGGTGCGGGTATAAGTGGTGGTGACCCCCTTTGCGATTTAGATCGCACTTTAAAGTACATTCAGCTGCTGAAGCGAGAATTTGGGCCCAGCTTCCACCTCCACCTCTACACAAGTCAGACAGATGTTAGTCAAGATGTACTGAATAAACTGCAAAAGGCGGGACTTGATGAGATTCGATTCCATCCACAGACCAATGACTGGTCAGGAATTCAGCGAGCGGTACACATGAACATGATTGTAGGACTCGAGGTCCCAGCAATTCCTGGAAAACAAGAGGATTTGAAGAAGGTTGCAAAGAGAGCTGAAGAGATCGGGGTTTCCTTCCTTAATATTAATGAGTTAGAAGCCAGTGAAACGAACTTTGCTAAGCTGGTATCGATGGGGATGCGTTTGACGAGTATGGAGAGTGCAAGCATTGAGGGCAGTGCTGCCACAGCAAGAGATGTTCTAGAGTGGTCTGAGAATGGTCTTCAGACTCTCTCAGTGCACTTTTGTTCAGCCCGTTTCAAGGATTCTGTCCAGATGAGAAAGAGACTGGAACGCAGGCTGGAGCAGACAATAAGAGAGTTCGAGCAACGTGATGATCAGGACCCACTCTTGATTCTCGGTGTGATTAGGGCGGTCCATGGTAAGCAACTGGAACATGAACAACTGACAATAATACACACAATTCTACAGAACCAATTTGATGTACCCACAGACCTCATGAATATTGATGAAATCAGGATGAGGATTGAACTAGCTCCGTGGATTATTGAAGAAATTTCTGAAAAAATCAGAGAAATGTTGACAGAGAGTAAAGACATAGAGATTGGCATTGTATATGAGTATCCCACATGGGACCGACTTCAGACGATGTTCCATCCACTCTAGCTATTGTGTTATTCGAAAACGAAGAATTGCTCCAATCCCCCCTAGGCGTTGGAGCTGATCTCCAGCAGGATGTTCTGTGGAAACAATGTGGAATGCACCTCTTGTCTTCTCAGTGTTTCTTATCAAAGAGTCCATCCAACGCCTTGCTTCTTCATCACCCTCTCTGAGCTTCTTGTCTGTGATAAGCAGCTCTTCCACTGCTCCAAATTGTACTGCATTGGAAACCTCATCATTTCCATATGCTCCAAGCCCATCATCCTTCGATATGTGCTCAATAAGTGCTTCAACAAGACGTGTTTCTGTTTCAACCTTAAGCTCTATCACAGCTTTTGAGATGACTCCTCTGTAGAGTATCTCCTTCGCACCTGGAACACCTATCGAGTTTGCGCTCTCAACAACAACAGGAGGTAGATCCTTGATTTTTGCACCTATCAGGAAATCCCTGAAATGATCTTTTACAAAGCCTGGTCCTGCAATGACTATTAGACCAAACTCGTGCTGCTCTAGTTGAGACCGTAATGCTAGTAGTGTATCTGCAAAAAAATCCTTCATTGTGGCATCGTGTGACTTCTGGTCACCCCTTTTTCTCGATATACTCATTCGGACTCGTACTGCCTCTTGAATACCTGAATCTGCCGCTAAAAACAGCTCAGCCGTTCCGTCCTCTATTGTTACTATAAGACACATCGGTCGAAGCTGTGATTTTTCAGCCTCTTTGAGTCTATCAAGCACAAACTTTGGCCAATGCTCTTTGATAATGGTCAGCGTGTCCCCCGTTTCTACATTGATTGTGTGATAGGATCCAATGTTGACAAGGTCTCCAGGCCCCTCTAGAATCACACCCTTAATTCGTACCCTATTTGAGAAGTTATGGAAGGATACATCCTCCACTTTTAGCTTCAATACCATTGCTTTTCTGACACTTTCTGATTTCCGACTGTCTTCATCTCCAACTCGAACACGACGTGAGGTTTTGGAAATCACGACATCACTGGGTCCAACTGTATTGTAAAGGTGCCAGAGATCGTCTAATGTTTCAATCTTCAGTACAATTTTGCCTTCCTTCAGGACCCGTTTCACGATTTTCAAGTGGTCACCGTTCCCCGAAACCTAGACAACCCTTAACATTGCGTCTTGGACTGATGTTCGGTTCCTGTTTCATCGAGGCTGCTCTCTGCAGATTTAAAGAATCTGCCAAGAGTCTTACTTCCTCTTCGCAGGCGTTTTCAGTCTCCGGCAAACTGACGGCGACCAGATTCAGTGCAGCATTCAGATCCCTATCAATCTCCAGCCCACACTGTTCACATACATACTCTCGTTCCGAGAGTGATAACTCCTCCTTTCTGTGTCCACAGTGTGAACACAGCTTTGATGATGGAAATGTTCTGGGTGCAACCACGAGCTTAGAACCGTACCACATACACTTGTACTCCAGTTGCCTCCTGAACTTGTAGAATGCAACATCTCCAATTGCCCTTGCCAGTCTACGGTTCTTCAACATCCCTGACACACACAGGTCCTCGATCACTATCCTACTGTGGCTCTTGGCAAGATAGGTTGTCACCTTGTGCATGGTGTCCTGCCGGATGTTGAAAATCCTCAAGTACATTCTGGCCAGTCTGAGCTTTGTCTTCTCGCGGTTCTTGCTCCCCTTCTTCTTTCGTGACAGACTCCTTGAGAGCTGTCGAAGTTTTTTGATTCTCCTTCCCAACACTCGTGGATTGGCAAAGACAGTGCCATCAGAAAGCGTGACTAGGGTCTTGACACCAAGATCCACTCCCACTGCCTGTCCATTGATGGGTGTAGGGTCAGGGATATCTTCCTCCACAGTGACTGACGCAAACCATTTGTCAGCTCGCCTCCGCACTGTGACTGAGAGTATCCGTCCATTGCAATAGACCTCTTTCCTCTCCTTGATACGAACTTTTCCAATCCGTGGGAGCTGAATCTTTCTCCCCTCAAACCGGATTATCCCCGTTAGTCTAAAACTGTCCCTCACGCCCTTTCTTTTGAAGCGAGGGAATCCTACCTTTTGCCCCTTCTTTCTACCACGATAGAAGTTCTGGAAGGCTCGATGAAGGTCTCTCAGAGCTTCTTGAGGTGCGCACTTCGAGCACTCATACATCCAGGGAAACTGGATCTTCTTCAGACTGTTCAATAACTTGTGTTGCTTTATGGCATCAGTAAATCGGTCTTTCCCCTGATTTTTCCTAAAGAAGTTGATGCGCTGTTCGAGCCCCCAGTTGTAAGCAAAACGTGCAACTCCTGAATGTCGGCGAAGAGATGACCTCTGACGGTTGTTCGGGTCGAGCTCATACCTGTAAGCTTTATTGACCAACATAGAAGTCAGAAGAGAGTATCTATGGAGTGATTTAAGGCCATACAGAAATCAATGCATTACCTAAATCTACTCTTTGATATATGTCTAGGATTGTCCAGATTTTTGCATCTGTTGTTGACCTCTGCTCTGCTGTCCATGTCAGAAGAAATAGTCTCTGCTAATCAAGGATTCTGGAGTCTTGTGTCCCACAAAGTTGAGATTATTCTCATCTATACCTCTACTCAATACTTCTGCTTGTTGCACATGACCTTGGAGCACAAGATCACTACCATCTCTCACTGCAAGATCGCCTGCAATTCTGATGAGACCTCCAAGCTCCCGCAAACGTAGTGTAAAGGCATCCTTCTGACCATCAAGCCGAAGAGCCATCTCCTCTGCAACCTCAAGAACATGTTCCACAGCCTTCACTGTAAGGTGTGGAATTTTGCCATCCTCCTCCACAGTCTGTGACATAAATCGCACAAAGTCATTGACTCTTTCCTCATTCCTTGGGGTCCAAGAATCAAGCATAATCTCATACCCATAGCCACGAATCCTTGATCTGAGTGGTGGGAGAATATTCTTGAGATTCTCCACGTTGCATGACGCAAACAGAAGGAAGTCGCATGGCACATCACTGACACGGACCGCAGCTCCTGAGCTTAGTGGATTGTGCCCTGAAATCGAATATACTCGATCCTGCATTGCAGTCAGTAAATGGCTCTGATAGCTTCCGAGTGATGCAATCTCATCTATGTAGAGGATGCCTTCATGTGCCTCATGGATAGCACCTGGGACGACCCGCTGATGAGCCGCCAGACCAAGTGACTCAGCACTTCCATAAGGGTCATGTTTGACATCTCCCAGCAGTTCTACAGGACTTGCTCCACTTACTCTGATGAAGCGGCTCGATTTAAGAGGTATAAGAACCCGTTCCTGATGACTCTTACTCTCCAATTCGTATTTCTCTTCAGATGTCACCTTACGTTGACTCACCTTAATCTCGCCAGACTCAACCCTTTCATACATTACATGGTAGGACTCACCATTGATGTCCTCAAGACTCGTTATAATTTCTAGTGCAGGCTCTCTTACAACATCAAGCATTCTGAATAGTTCGTGGTACGATTCGCCAGGAGCCCAATCAAATCGTTTCTCAGATTCACAGCTCACACACACACTTGCCTCAGGTGTTGAAAGATGACCGCAGGAGGGGCATCTGAATCCCATTTTAATCGCTATCTCAAAAGGAAGCCTGTCAGGAGTTATGTAAAATGCATCATGAGAATTGTACTCTGTTTCAGGATTGATCTCTTCTACATGCTCTGGCCTGACAACAATTACATCGGGTCGGTCAGGAAGAGCCGGGTTGTAGACAAGGTGAATCTCTTCTTTAGGCGGATCAAGGAGTGAATATGCAGCCTTTGCTAACATTGACTTACCTATCCCTGGCACACCGCATAATAAGACGTGCCTACGCTGTTTCACGGCAGAACGTACCAAAGATACGGCATTTTCCTGACCTACAATCATCTGGAAAGGATCCTTAGAGGTTTCCACTTGTTTGGTCGTTTCCAATCCATCCATGATTGATGTCACGTTCGAGAACCTCATGTCTACTACGTATGATGAATCATGGGTCCAGCGAGATAATTGTGAGTATTACTCAACTGTAGCGAATCTATAGAAAAAGAAAGAGCCTTGGATTTAGCCAAGGCTCACAATCTTTTGATACTAATGACCAAGATCGTCAAAGGTCACAATTTTCATATTACTTGGCTTGTTCTCAATATCTGCAACTGCAGCTCCTATCATAAGCTGCGTATTCTTCTTTCCTGCAATGTCCACCAGACGTTGAGTAATCACACCATCGAATACAATGGTTGGTACCTCTTCTTGGTCCTCGAGGGTCTTTGCCAGCTCGGCTACACCACATTCCACAATGACCTTCTTGTCTTCTCCAAACAAGAGCGCCTTGAATGACTCTTTTATATCCTCAATTTTGGATACATACACCTCGTCAACGGTTACAGGCTCCCTTCTTGTCACTGGTCTCCGTCGACTTGGAGCTCGACGATCTTCCAGCATTTCTGATTCGACAAAATCGTCAACTGGTTTTGGTTCTCTTCGAGTTCGTGGAACTCTCTTTGTTGGTCGTTTCTTCTTAGTGGGTACTGCTTTTCTCTTTTTTACCAATGCGAGTGCTTGATCAGCTGGGATTTGAGCTTGTAGCGCTTTAGTCACCTGTTTCCGAGTTAGCTCTTCGACCTCTTTGCCTTCTGGAGCTCGAGCAATATAGTGTACTTTTGCTACCTGCATCAATTCTCTCAGAATCAGGTCTCCACCTCTGTCTCCATCAAGAAAGGCAATTATCTTCTTCCCTCTCTTCTTTGTAAGATCAACGATGCTTTTTGGGATGTGAGTTCCCTCTACAGCAACAGTATTTGTTATTCCACATTTCATGAGATTAATGACGTCTGCTCGGCCCTCTACAATGATAATCTCAGAACTCCCGTTCAGTCCAGGACCTGCTGGTAGGCTATCTGGTCCAAATTTGGACACGGTGACCCTGCTACCCTTGGTAACTGCAGTTTCAATCTCTTCAGTGCCAGGTGAGATGTCCTCTTCCCAGCCCTTCAAGATACTTATGGCTCTGCTTACCACTTTTCGTCTCTTTGCACCTCTGATATCCTCAAGTTTCTCAAGAGTTACCTTTGCAGTGCATGGACCAACTCGGTCGACTGTTTCCAGCGATGCAGCAAGTATCGCAGTAGCAGTTTTATTCAATGAAACTGGAATCACAATCTCTCCAGTACTATTTCCACCCTTTGATCTTATCACAATCTGGATTCTTCCGATACGACCAGTCCGCTGAAGCTCTCGTAAATCAAGGTCTTCTCCAAGCAATCCCTCTGTCTGACCGAATATCGCTCCAACAACATCAGGCTTGTCAACCACGCCATCAATTTCAATTCGGGCTCGGATGACATATTTCGCCGCACTCTGGTCGAAGTCTGTTCCTATTTCTATACACGTCTCCTATGTCATGCTACCACGTGTCCCCGTTCTCTAAACCGAGGTGATTCTACCTGCGTCCTGTCGCGAACTGGCCTATGCATCTAGACTGTGATTGGAATAAGACCTCTATGATACTACTCTAACCCATTCCTGAACATATGCTATGATAATCGTGATGATAATCCTGTGAATGATAATCGTCCTAAGACTTTGCGCAGTGCTCTCACCGACTCTTACTTTGGCCCAGAGCCGGGGTCGCGTGGCGCTGTGATATGATGATATGATGATTTGCAAAGCACAACTGAGCATTACTCACCTGTGCTGTACACGGGGGCTGTTTCCCCAGTGTATTTGAAGATGTCGCTATCACCATATAGCCTCTGTTCAGATAGACCTCAGAATAAACCAAATTCGCTTGAATCGCGCCATGTGACAATCGTTGTCCGAAACTTAGACAGTCCTTGACATCAATGATATCACTGACCGATGTTCGGTTCCTGCTTCATAGAGGCTGCTCTCTCCAGATTCAGAGAGTCCGTTGAGAGTCTTACATCCCCTTCACAGGCGTTTTCAGTCTCCGACCAACTGGCGGCGACTAGGTTCAGTGCAGCATTGAGGTCTCTGTCAATCTTCAAACCGCACTGTTCGCAATGATACTCTCGTTCTGAGAGTGATAAATTCCTCTTTCTAGATCCACAACATGAACACAGCTTCGACGAGGGATAAGTTCTAGGGGCAATCACGAGGTGAGAACCATACCAGCGACACTTGTACTCAAGCTGTCGTCTGAACTCGTAGAACCCCACGTCAGCAATAGCTCTAGCCAGCTTGCGGTTCTTCATCATCGCTGACACACAGAGGTCTTCTATTACTACCTTACTGTGGTTTTTGGTAAGGCGGGTCGTAAGCTTGTGTAGTGTGTCCTGTCTGATGTTGAAAATCTTCAAGTACATCCTGGCTAAGCATAGTTTTGCTTTCTCACGGTTTTTACTCCCTTTCTTTTTCCGGGACAGGCTCCTGTGGAGTTGTTTCAGCTTCCTCAGTCTTCTACCTAAAGCTCGTGGGTTGACAAAGATTGTGCTGTCAGACAGAGTGGCTAGTGTTCTAATTCCAAGATCCACTCCAATTGGATCTTCATTGACAAGAGCTAGGTCAGGAATCTCCTCCTCCACAATAACTGACACAAACCATCGGTCAGCTCGCCGCCTCACAGTGGCTGATAATATTCGTCCGTTATGATTTCTTGATAGTTTCCCCTTTATCCTGACTTTCCCTATGCGTGGGAGCTGAATCTTTCGTAGATGAAATTTGATAATTCCATGAAGTCGAAAACTATCCCTTACTCCTTTCCTTTTGAACCGGGGAAAACCCACTTTCTCTCCAGTTCCTCCTCCTCTGTAGAAATTCTGGAAGGCACGATGAAGATCCTTAAGCGCCTCCTGTGGTGCACACTTAGAGCATTCGTACATCCATGGGAATTGTGTCCTCTTCAGACTGTTCAAAAGTTTGTGTTGCTTCATGAAGTCAGTAAATCGGTCCTTACCTTGATTGTTTTTGAAGAGTTGGATGCGTTGATCAAGACCCCAGTTGTAGGTAAAACGTGCCACTCCAGCATGTCGATGAAGATTCGACCTCTGTCGATTGTTCGGGTCGAGCTCGTATCTGTATGCCCTATGGACTAGCATCAGAAGATGGTCTTTCTAGATGATTATAAGTTCATACAGAATTCTCTCAAACGATGGGTTCTAGTGAAGTTGAGCTTTGTCTAGGATTTTAGCAGCTGTTAGCAATCCTAATAACACAAGAAATACAGAATTTCTTGTTCAGGAGAATTAAGTCCCGTTCACGAGGGCGCACTGAGGCTCTGCCAATGAGGTGTTGCGCATAGGACGGGTCACATCCTGAACATATGCCTGCCAAACACCAATAGGACGAGCCCTAACGGACTCGCTTGATGGGGATGTTTGTCCTTTAGATGAAAAGCGGGTCACCCCGGTTTCGTACATTGGCGGGCCGGTCGGTGTCACTCTACCTGACACGAGACAGCTCAGTGGAGCCAGATGTAATATCTGATGCCATGATCCTGGGAGTTAGTGTGAAGGGTTACAGACATCGGCCACCATCTCAGACTAGGTTTCTGTTGTTTCTCCTGGCTTGAGGATAATCACATTTGTGTCTGGACTTGCTTCCGAAACAAGATGTTTGAACTTCTCAGGATTTGCTTCAATTACTGGAAATGTGTCATAGTGCATTGGAATGACGTTTCTCGATTTGAGAAGTTTCGTTGCTAGAGCTGCTTGATGGATGTCCATGACGAAATAGCTACCAATGGGCAAAAAGGCGATATCTATCGGAGAGTAAAGCTCTGAGAACAAAGACATTGACGAAAATACTCCTGTATCTCCTGCGTGGTAAAAAGTACTACTCGGAAATCTCACAATAAAGCCAGCTGGTGCTCCGATGCCTGATGAGTGGAATGCTTGGACCAGAGTCACGACCACACCCCCTATGTTCACACTCCCTCCAATATTGAGTGTGTGAATATTCTCAACTCCTTGAGACCCTGCCTTGTGCGCAAGTTCATTGATGGCGACAAAGGTGGCTCCAGTGTTTTTGCAGATGCCGAGTGCTTCTGCATAGCCATGATCGCCATGATCATGAGTGACAAGTACTATATCCGCCTTGTCCACATCATCAACTGTTATCGGTGAAGTTGGCCCAGTGAGCCAGGGATCAACATAGATTGTTTTACCATCCTCCTCAATCTTGAAGGATGCGTGACCAAGATATGTGATTTTCATGATTTAGTTTCTCCAGACTTACAGGCATCTTTCCGGACTTCTATGTTTTTTTATTAACGGAATTAATCCTGCTTAATCTGAAAGTTAATACACTGTAACGTTAGCGAAAAGACAGTGACAATTCATGGATCCAAAACCCCATCCAGACTTCATGAACGCCGGAAAGATTGCTGCACGCGCATTGAGTTTCGTAGCTCCAAACGTGCGTCCAGGGGTCAAAGTACTGAAGATCTGCCAACTGGCCGAGAAGAAGATACTTGAATCCGGAGCTACTGGTGTCGCTTTTCCTTGTAACATCTCAATCAATGATGAGGCAGCACACTACACCAGTCCTCATGGTGACACAAAGATGTTTCCAGACAGGGGTCTTGTAAAAATCGACCTCGGTGCCCATGTGAATGGACACATCTCTGACACTGCACTCACAGTGGATCTGGATGGGTCCTTTGAGAAGTACGTTGAGGCAGCTCGTGAGGCTTTGGAATCTGCAATTGATGCCGTGACTCCAGATGTTTCCCTAGGAACGGTTGGCAAAGCCATTGAGCGAACCATAAAACACTATGGTCTCAAACCTATCCATCAGCTATCTGGGCACCAGTTAAAACCGTGGAACCTTCATGCTGGAAAGAATGTTCCCAATATTGGGATGAAATTGACAGGAAAGATGCGTCTTGGAGAAACCTTTGCAATAGAACCATTTGCCACTGACGGTAATGGTACAATCAAGAGTGGTCCTAGAGCATACATCTTCTCAAACGACATGAAGAACAAGAAGAAGCTTGACAAAAACACACTAAGAGTACGGAATATCGCACGACAGTCGTTTGGAAGCTTCCCTTGGGCCGGAAGGTGGCTTCACTCCAAGAGTGGCAGTATTGATGTGGTTGCTGCGATTAAGAATCTTCAGCGAGCAGGTGCTATCCATGGTTATGCTGTACTATACGAGGGTAAGAATGGAATGGTTTCACAATTTGAACATAGCGTATTTGTAGGGTCGAACGGTGCTATTGTGTCAACACGTCGAGATGACGAACAGGTCTAGCGTGCATGGAACCGCTTAAGAATACTAGACTCCCACTGCAGGCTCAAGGTGATACTGTGTCCGCTGGTTTACATCCCTCAGCCAAGACATCCGGTAAGATTGCTGCTCGTGTACTGAGTGAGATCAGCAATGAAATTGAGCCCGGTAAGAGGATAATCAAGATCTGCTCGTTGGCTGAGAAAAAAATCAAGGAATATGGCGGTACTCCTGCATTTCCTCTCAATGTTTCCATAAATCACATAGCAGCCCACAGTACTTCACCAAAGGGTGACAAAAGTGAGATTCCTGAGTTCGGACTCGTGAAACTTGATGTCGGTGTGCACGTTGACGGATATATCTCTGACACTGCTCGTACAATAGACATTGATGGAACGCTTGAAGGTTTTGTTTTGGCAACGGAAGATGCATTAGCAGAGGCAATTGATCTCATGCAACCAGGAGCTGAGCTGGGTGAAATTGGACATGTTATTGAAAAGGTAATCAAGGAATATGGGCTCAGGCCAATCAAGAACTTATCTGGCCACAATCTTAAGCGGTATCAACTTCACGCTGGTAAAATTGTCCCGAATGTCAAGAAGAGAGGGATTGGGACTGTAGAGGTTGGGGAGTATTACGCAATTGAACCATTTGCCACAACCGGAATTGGGACCGTGATTGATAGTGAGTATGTCTATATCTTCTCGAACACTGGAATCGATGAACCCCTAGAGGGCACAACTGAGAAACTCCGTAAGTATCTTCTCAAGAAATATGGTCCCCTACCTTTTGCATCCCGTTGGATAGGCGTGTCCAGCAAAAATGTGGATGTGATTGAAGAGATCAAGGTTCTTCTGAAAGCAGGTGCACTACGTGGCTATCCGATGCAGATAGAAAAGAAGGGCCGCCCGGTGAGTCAGACTGAACATACAGTCTACATCTCAGAGGTTGGTCCCGTAGTCTTAACTCGGTTGGACTAGATTTTGTCCTTGTCATCCGGCTCTTCTCTTACAATATAAACGCCTTCAATAGTCATGGCACTCTGACACTTTGGACAAGTGGTTTCAACAGCCCTCAGGATATAATCTCCCTTCTGGAAGTCGCGGATCTCTTTGAAGTCGCAGCTGTTACACCTGATTTCGGTGACTGTCGGCGGCGGGGGTTTCTCCTCTTTTTGTTGTCTTCCAGAGGTGAGTAGTGCAAAACCTGTGGCCATGACAATCATCCCTATAAACGACCAGACAAGCGAGAGTGATCCAGCTACTCCCATCCCCCACCATAGAATGAAGAATCCTGAAGCAGCGAAAGCGAGTCCTAGAATTTTACTAACAATTCCCATCATAGGCACCTCAAAGTCCAATTCCTATTGTGTTACCAACCCCAGCAAGAATCACACTGTCACCAGGTTTTGTGCGTTTAAGGATCGATGCTTTTATTCTCTCTATAACCTCTGGAACTGAATCTAGGATACGCTTGTCCATTATCCCAACAGCTGCGGCCTCGTCTTCCTTGATGACAATAGCCTCTATACCAATTTCATGTTCAGTCGCAGTCTGCTCCATTGCATGCTTCTCAGGACCTGGATCACCGATAGCTGCCCCAGTTCCTTCAGAAACTCGACCGAGCTCTTCTCCTTCCAATTTCAATGCAGCATCTATTGTGATAATCCGAGTTATCTTATCGCCAAACTGGTCTACCAGTTTCTTCACACCAAATCCCGGCTTCCCAACTGTACCACCAGGACCAGTAGCTCTCAGAGCATAGACAGTTCTTCCTTCAGCCTCAACCTTGTAATACCCAACCTCTCGGGAAATCTCATGATTATAGTTCTCCGGAGTACCGCCATATTCTCTGGCAAATTTCGTAATGATCAGAGGCCCAATCCCATCACCAATTGGCTTACCATCAGAGAATGCGTCAAGCGCCTCAAAGTATGCCTTAGCAATTCTGAGAAGGTCTGGCATCTGCATTTGAATCTGCATTATCATTATCTGGCTCCCAGTTTTTTTACCGAGAAGGTAGAAATGTCTGACGACCCTGAATATGAGTCCAAGAATCTGAGTCACCTCGAGTGTGTTTTCTAAGTTCTGGACCATGTTATCATCTGACTCAGGAGCCAATTCAGTCACAAACTCTTGGAAGCGATCTCTTCGTTCATCCAGAAGATGGTCAAGTCGTTTCAAGATGCCCGCTGGGTCCAAATCGACCGGCATGATCGTGAAGTAGTCCATCCATCTATCTAGGTCTTTGGCAACCTCTTCCTCAGAATTACCAAATTCCTTGAAAGTATCGATGGCTGTTTGTCTGGATTCAATAAACATGCGTTTCAGTTCGTGTAATCCTGTTTCAATCTGCTTCAACCACTGCCACATCTGAAACTTCGCCCCATAGAGACTGAAGATCATGATGAAAGCAAAGAATGCAAGATTGATTATCCAACTAAATTCGTTTGGTTCACCTAGCTGCATCTATATCAACTTCGACCTCGTTCGTTGCTCTTTTAATGACTTCTATCTCTACATTTTTGTGTTGTAGAAGAACGAAGAAGAAGAATGTGGCAGCTTAGGAGCCTGTCACGCGCTCGCGCAGCGCACATCTCTCCTAACGACACCGGGCTTAACTACTGAGTTCGGCTGAGTTCAGGTGAACCCCGGCGCCTATGGCCGCCATCAAGTCGTTTGTCTTCTACATCTAGTTTTAAGCATTACTCTCTGACAACTCCTTACGCTTAGAACGAGCTTGTGAGAGAAATGCACTTACATCATCATCCCAAGTACCATTTGGAGTCAGTAGACGATGATAGAAGTCAAAAGTGAAACTTCGAAAAGTTCGTGGTCTCATACATCTAATCGTAATGTCCCTTTCTACATCCATCCGATTCAATTGGGAAGCTAGTTCATACGCATCATTCTCTGGCAATCTAGAAAGAACAATCCCGGTATCACAATCTTTGTTCAACATCACTGTTGATGTCGGAGTATACGCTAGAAATGAGTCGACCAAAGAAATGACACTGTCACTATTTCCTTGGACTATTGAAGCCAAGGAAAGAAGTCTGACATCATCAACCTCATGTACTATATCTATCACACCTTTTCTCTGCAATCGTGATATGATTGAGATTACTTGTTTCTTACTCAAACCCCAATAATTGAAAAACTCTGGTCCTTCAAGGCGTTCCAAGTAAATCCCAGCTGAAATGAGACCCAAGACCTTTGCTTCATCTGGCTTAATTTGAAAAGTATCCGTCCTTTTCTTAGTGAAAAACCTCTTAGAGAATCTTCTCATCGAGATCTTTCTATTCATCGATGTCAAAATCTTATCAATAGGAACACTCCATCCACCACTATTCTCATTAAACAGTCCAAGATTGACAACTCGTGTTGACAGAGATATTTTGATGCATTGAGGAAGTACTCTCATCACTCTCTCTAGACTGGATGGTGGCATACTCATCACTTGCAAATGCGGTGGATTCTCACTAGCCATTCCCAGACGAGTGATGTATCTCATATGCCTATGAGGCCATCTATATGCAGCTCCTAAATACACTAGATCATTCAGCCCGATTATATTATGATTCACATGACTCCGAGCTCTCAGGCCATATGATATTGCGGCCAGACGTACCCTCCAGTTCTTTCTGGATTTCATTGACTGTGCCTTTGTCACTGGAAGTCGAGGGAGGAACTTGTTCGAGTTATTCAGTTCCTGGGCTGACTTAATGGCAATAACAAACCAATCAGGACACAACTCTATCACTTTGTGAACCAGTTTCCTCCCAACTTCACTTGCCGATTCATCTAGAGTGACCTTTGGTTGTTCCAACTGCCCCCTTGAAGCAAGCATCATCAATTTCAGGTATGGCGGCCAACTCTGGTTATCAACAACACATCTAAAATGTCCTCTCATCAGAGTTCCAAACATAGGTAATGCATCAACATGAGATGAAGGAACAATGACATCCTCCATTTGCATTTTATCTAACACAATGTAGGCAAGAAATGCAACTAATTGTTCTCTATCAGTTTCCGAAAATGCAGTGGGTACTAAACGAGATATTGTGTTTCTAGCAGTTTCTCCAAGTTCTAAATTTGGAATTGTTACCTCGCTTAGAATATTGGAAATCTCTTCCCATGAAGGAGATGGTCCGTCAAGGACATGTTGAATTTCATCTCTCAATGACTTCCTTTTCTCGGACCAGAAGTCTGTGTACCATGAATCCTCGTGTTTTTGGTCATCAACTAAACTGAGAGCTTCAGCTTCATATGGTTGAATTACTTGGATTTCATATATCAACCCTGATTGCGGGTTCCCAATTAGAAGAATAAACCTTGGATCGTTCTCTATAACGTGAATAGTGTATACAGCTTCTGTTTTTCCTGCTCGTAGTCGACCATAGAATCCACCAGTGGATGAGGGGAAAATGTCCTCATCAAACTGTCCTTTATCAGTAGCATAAGGTCTTGTTACAAAAGTTATTGGATTGAGTCGAAACCTAATTTGAGACATATCTGGATATTCTACTAAGGAAACGAACACATTTGTTGAGTTCTGACTTAATACTATTTCACCTGAGTTCAGGATGACCAGAACATCATCTGATTTTATGCTAAGAACTCCTACTTCCATAACTTGCGAATTTTCCCACACATTCACAATCAAGCCAGTACTTGACATACAAGATGTCTCCAAGGACTCTAGATTAAGTGACAACTCAGAGTCCATTTTAGAATTGCTCTTAGAAAATGGACTATTGCTAGATTCAAAACTACTTTGGAAATGTTGAAAGAAAAAGGAAAATCATCCAATATCTGGATGATTAGGGGTTTTTATGATGTCAAGTAAACAATTTAGTCGGACTTGGTATTCCCCTGTCTACCAAGGCTCAGGTACTGATTGTCTATCTGGTCTCATTGTCTTCACTGGTGTAAGGTAGCAGTAGGAGAACTAATTGAGGTGAAGTGAAATCAATTGACAATTCAAGTACCATCAATTGTACAAAATATGCAAATTCAGTTAGCAATCAAATCCAGAATTGGTGCGCTTTATTTAGAGTCCGAAGCACAGTATTTGAAACCAGAGAAAGAAACATACTTGTCACTTCTCAGGGATTGACGTGAGTTCACCAGTATCATGAACATCAGGAGATGTTATTTCGGTTTTCGGCACTCCTTCTCCACAAGTATCAATACCAAAGCGTTTACAGACATCCATCAGAGTAGATACTGCGGTCTTTGTCCAACCTGACACATCAAGCTCACCAGGACAGGCGACCGTACGAACCATAATACTGAAAGGTTTTACATGCTCAGCAGTCAGAATTTTGGCAACCATACAGAGTACATGTTTTCTCTCACCATTTAATGAATGAGCATACTCAAGAACCAATCGATCTACAGCATCATGAGTGCCCAAAGCAACTAGAAGATCAATACCCATGAGCCAAGCCTCATAGTCCTCGGATCCAAGCAGATTCTCACAGTGGTCCATGAGGAGGGGGTCTTGTCTACGAGCCAACTCGAGGAGTGCAGGTCTCTTGAGAATCAGTTGTACCGAGTTGTCCTCAACAAGATTCCACAGCCGCGCACTATCGACATCGACATAAAGAGGGGTATGGTTTTCGATATGGGAAGGCGTCAATAGTAAGCGCAGCCGTGGCTGGGTCATGTAGTCCGGTATCGATTGAGGTTATTAAGGTCGTACAACTAGGGGTCAATTGGATAGCTTTTTATGAGAACAATTCGGACGCACGAATAAGTTCTGAACAGAGGAAAACAAGATGCCTGGTTCACACGGTTCACTCACAAAGGCTGGAAAAGTCCGTGAATCCACACCCAAAGTACAGGGGCGTGAGAGACACACTCCAATTCCTCGTATTCGCAACAAGAGGAATTACATCAAAAGATTCGTAAAAGGCCAAACAATCGGAGTACGCAAATAAACCGCTGACTATGAGAACGGGTTCTCCTAGACCCTCCACTCAGCCTCAGAACTTCTTCTTCACACCCATTGCATCACGATGGTATTGACCAAATTCAGCTATTTCTGACAAATCTTTTGCTGAATATACCGGACCATCTATGCAGACTAGTGACCCAGTTGGATCCAGTGCGCATGTTCCACAGATACCACACCCACATTTCATGAACCGCTCCAGAGATGCTTGAAACTCCATCTTTCTGTCATTTGCCAACTCGTAGAGACCGTACATCATTGGTTCTGGACCACACGTGTATAGAGTATCATACTCAGACTCATTCAAGATCTCTTTCACTGCATCAGATGCGAGTCCTTTGAAACCTTGAGAGCCGTCATCAGTTGAAGTTCTTACTCTTAATTTGCCATCTGATAGTTGCGAGAGCTCATCAAAGAACATTAGTTCCTGTTTCGTCTTAGCTGCAATCAGCACAGTCACATCAACACCTGTCTTACGTAGATCGTAGATCAAAGGTCTCAATGGTGCCATTCCAACTCCTCCACCTACAACTAAGACCTTCTTTGACTCAATAGTGAATGATGATCCAAAGGGTCCCCTGATGCCAATCCAGTCTTTTGGTTGAAGTGAGCAAAGTGATTCAGTGGCTTCACCAATTGGGAGGACTGTGAATCCTACTTTTGGTGGTTCCCACAAGGAGATACTCATGGGAATCTCATCGACTCCTGGAATCCATATCATGAGAAACTGACCTGGGGCAAAGTTGAAACTGAAACTATTGACATTGAAAATAATCGTACATGCCGCTGTAGTTTCAGATACCACATCCATAATCCTCACCGAGAATGGATTTCCCATAAGCTCATCCATACTCATTGCGTCGACCTCCATGCCGCACCAATGATCTCAGATATGTTTGACACACTCAACTCCTTCAGGTACTTCTTGACTCCATCTTTGATTTTTGAGAAGACATCTAGTCCATTGATAAGTGCTGTACCAATCTGAATGGCGCTTGCACCAGCTAGATGCATCTCTATCGCGTCCTCCCAGGTAGCAACACCTCCAACACCAATTATTGGAATAGTCAAAGCTTGACTTAGATCATAGACACATCTCACTGCAACAGGGAATATTGGAGGTCCAGACAGTCCTCCTACAATGTGACCCAAGACAGGACGCATCTGATGAATATCGATCTTCATTCCTCTGAGTGTATTAATAGCCACAACAGCATCAGCACCAGCTTCTTCCGCAGCTTTACCAACAGCAATGATATCTGAAGCATTGGGCGTTAGTTTTGCAAACAATTGGCAATCAATCACATCTTTGACTGCTGAAACATATTTGTGAGTCAAATCTGGACTATGTGCTATCTGACCAATCTCAGCATGAGGACAAGAGAGGTTCAGCTCAATAGCAGCTGGGTTCAGTTTGACCCCTTTCTGTGCCACCTCAGTTATTTCTCCCACAGTGTCCCCAAAGATACTGAGTACAACTGGTTTCTTCTTGCTTTTCAGGAGTTCCATTTCTTCTTCGAAGGCATCAATCCCAGGATTTGTCAAGCCCACTGCGTTGATTAGCCCTCCGTGAGATGTTGTCAGGACCGGACCCGGATGACCCTTGCGGGGTTTCGGACCAATGGATTTTGTTACCACTGCGTCTGCACCAGATTCCATTGCCCTGTCCAATAAAGCCGCTGTGACTCCAAGAATCCCAGATGCTAGCCAATAACCCTGTATCTTCAAACTGACACCTTGTATCGCACTAACTACTAGTCTGTAATAAGCTAAATGGAGCTAGGACGACAGACTTATCCGGAGTTCAGCAGTTTCTGCACTCAGATCTCCATAGGAAGGGTTCACGGTGCCAGTTTACGTCACACTAACTGTATTTGGGATCTTTATTCTTAATGAAAAAGGAGAGGTGACAGCGAAACATCTGTCATATCCTGATGTGGATAAGTCTGCTGAAAATTTGATGGCTATCAATGATGAAACTGTGACAAACGCAATTGAAGATAGTCTGAAAGGATTGGAAAATGAAGACATCATCACAGAGGATGCATTACTTGCTCGCGCCCTTTCCAAGATTGAAGGTTTCAATGTGAGGATAGAGGAAGGTACCGCTCCACGATGGTTTAGAGATAGTCAGGATGACTATCTTATTGAGCATGGGATTGTAGCATCAAAGGAGGACGTTGCTTCATTCAGACGAGAGGTTTCCATTGTTTTAGCGAAGAGCAAGGTCAGTGCAGCTAGCGAAGAGAAAGATCTTCTCATAAAGAATGCAATAGACGCTGTTGATGAGATTGACAAGTCAATCAATGTGCTTGTCATGCGTCTACGTGAATGGTATTCACTGCATCATCCATCACTAAACAGATTGGTTGAGGACCAAGAACTATTTGCTAGAATTCTGAGTAACTGCGCTGGGAAAGCCAACATCACCAAGGCTTGTCTAGAGTCTGCCGGGGTCCCTGATACATTAACTCAACAGGTACTGAAAGCCCTGACAGGAGACATTGGTGCGGAATTACAGGACTCGGACTTAGTTGTAATCACCAGTCTTGCAAAGAGTGTGAGTGACTTATACCAGATGAGAAACGAGCTCGAGAGCTACATCTCCTCGATGATGCAAACCGTGGCGCCAAACATTGGAGCATTGGCTGGACCAATGATTGGGGCCCGACTGATCAGCCTCGCTGGTTCATTAAAAGAACTTGCTAGAAAACCATCTAGCACCATTCAGGTGTTTGGTGCTGAGAAAGCTTTGTTCAGAAGTCTGAAAACAGGCGCAGACCCGCCAAAACATGGTATCCTCTATAGAGTCCCAGAGGTGAATACAGCACCATTCTGGCAGAGAGGAAAGATAGCAAGGTCTCTGGCTGGAAAACTCTCGATTGCAGCAAGAATTGATGCATACTCTGATAGAGATATGGGAGATAGTCTGAGAGAGCAATTCATCTCAAGGGTGGAGGAGATTCGAAAACAAAACCCTGAGGCACCCCCACCAAAACCTAAGCCTGCACCAAAGAAAAAACGCGAAAGAAAAGGACGACCAAAGAAAAAACGTGGAGGACGGTAAATTGTTGACGGTGACGTCTCATCAGTTCCCTGGGGTCTACACAATCAAGGAAGCAGACCGCACATCACTCTGTACAGAGTCATTGACCCCTGGTATAAGTGTTTACGGTGAGAAACTCATTAGTCATGAGGGTAAGGAGTACCGAATCTGGTCTGCACGAAGGTCCAAATTAGCAGCCGCAATCAGAAACGGACTCTCAGAGATGCCAATCCAGCCCGGTTCTAAGATTCTCTATCTTGGCGCAGCATCTGGAACAACAGTGAGTCACTGCTCAGACATCTTGGGAAACAACGGCACAGTATATGCAGTTGAGTTCTCTGAGCGAACTGCAAGAGATCTAATCCAGCTCGCATTATCTCGAACCAACATAGCACCAATTGTCGAGGATGCAAGACATCCAACGAGATATGCCTCAATTGTTGCAGGACCAATAGATGTGGTATATCAGGATGTTGCCCAGCCAAATCAGGCAACAATCCTCTATGAGAACCTGAAAGCATTCTGTTCCTTTGGAGCTTGGGGTATGTTGGCAATCAAGGCAAGAAGCATCGATTCAGCATCAGATATTGAGGGGATTTACAGCAAGGAACTATCAACACTGGACAATCTTGGTCTTCAGATCATTGAAAACATCGATCTAAGTCCCCTAGAAAAGGACCACCGGTTTATTGTCTGTCGAGTCACGGAGGAACTGAGTTGAGCAAGTTCATAGACAAGATGATTGAACATGACATTGACACACTCAATGACCATCTTCCTACGTCAAGAGTTCCCTTGAGTGACCTGATTGGAATGGACTCTCCGCATTACAAAACCCGAATTGGAGAGGTCTCGGTGTTCAAGGTAGAAGAGATTGAAGAACTTGCGTTGGAGGTGCCAAAGAGATTCCATGAGGAGATTGGATTACCAATAGTCATTCTTCGGAGATTAGACTACGGTACTGGGATATACACTGTTGCTGGCAATAAGACAGAGTTATTCATGGTCCATCATGTCATAGGATATGTTGACCTAGCATGGGGAGATTTTGCCAAATGGAAACCAGTTGAAACGCTAGCCAGACCCCAAGTTCAGATACTTAGACGACGATTTCCATCAACAACCACTATTGGGATAGCCATGTCAAAAGAAAAGGCTGGTCCTAACTCTGACAAATAACCTTCAATCAAGGAACAGATTTTCACTATTAGATATCCTGAAAAAGGTTCGAACTAGAAGAAACACTGGTTAATACAGTTGACTAAAGCAAGAACCCAGCTAATCCAAGAGGCAATCACTCACCTAGAGGATGCTGGGTTTATGCTCTCATCAGAGTGTGATGTGCGACCAAGCTGTTTTGATCTTGTGGCACGAAGGGGCGAACAACTGATCCTTGTCAAGGTATTGGCAAATATCGATGCACTTTCTGGCGAAGATGCAATAGCCCTGCAGATGGTGGCTCACTTCTTCAATGCGACACCACTTGTGGTGGGAAAGAAGACAAGAAGAGGAGAGCTGGATCCTGGTGTTGTGTACAAGAGGTATGGTGTTTCTACAATCGCCCCCCGGAGTTTTCAGAGTATGATTGCAGAAGAACGACTACCTAGGGAGTTCATCCAGAGGGGCGGTCGATTTGTGGCGATTGATGGCACCAAACTAAGAGAGGCGAGACTCACTCAGCATATGACAACAGAGGAGCTCGCTGACTGTGTTCAAGTGTCAGCAAGAGCAATCCTCGCGTATGAAAAGGATGAGATGGACATCAGCACAGACATTGCAGAGAGGCTTGAGGAGGTTCTTGAAACGGACCTAATGATACCTATTGATCTGCTGCAAGAGAAACCAAAGGACAAGCCCCTTAGACAGTTTGGCATGCCACAGCATGACATCCCGGACCTTGAGAAACGAGTGAACGAGTTCTTTGAGCGATTGGGAATGACAGTGCTTTGGACAGACAGGGCACCATTTCATGTGGCGGCAAAAGAGAAAGGACCACCCCTCATGTCTGGAGTTGGTTCAATCACCAGCTGGACATTGAAGAAACGCATGGAGATTCTCAAGAGCGTTTCAAAGGTGACCGAGGCAAATACCGTGATTATTGTGGAAGAGGGAAAGGCTGAGGAGCGTGTATCAGACCTTCCAGTGATACGCCAACTTGAGCTTGATAGCATTGAGAAACCACGAGAGCTCAAGAAGATAATCGACGAACGGTCCAGTCAGTGATTCACAGTGAGTCAAGTGTGGATTGCTCTGTTGACTCGTTTTCCATGATTTTCCTTACAGAATCCCAGCTTTTCCGGACTATTGGGGGTAATTTCTGGTTGTTTCTGACCAAATTTGTGACAAAATCGACAGTTTTGGGGTCAGACGGATACCCTGAACCAAAATCGCCATATTTCCTGTGATACCCTGCAATAACACGGTCTCTCTCTACCTTTGCAACAATTGAAGCTGCAGACACGACAGGATACTTCTCGTCAGCTTTATGCTCTGAAATAATCACTGAGCCTTTGACTACCAGTCCACTGAGATTACCAACCTTCTCTCCAAATCGATTCGCCTTTACATCTGCCGCGTCAAGATAGAGTTCTTGAGGTTTCAGCTTCTTCGCTATCGCAACAAATTCTGTGATCTCTATCTCGTTCAGGGTCGTTCTTTTTCGCAATCGGTCGATGTCTGCAGCTGAAACTGATCGAATCTCGATTTTGGTTGCGACTTTCTCAATCTTTTCTTTCAGTTTCAGACGCCTAGAGTGTGAGAGTGTTTTTGAGTCCTTTACTCCAATTTGTTCTAGCTTAGGAAGTTTTTCGGAATCAATCAACACTCCACAAATGACCATTGGTCCAATCATAGGGCCTCGACCAGCCTCATCAATCCCTGCAACTCCTTTGAGACCGGTCATACCTCACTCAAAACAAAGCCGACTTATTACAATCTCGGATGGCAGAATGAGTGGTGGGGTGGATGGGAAACATCTTGAGATGTCCCAATCGAATGGGGTTGAAAAGGACCTATGCTTTGACTGAGGTCTCCAACTCATCCAATCTCTTCAAGATTCTCTCTCTCAGGGTCTTTACACCCAGTGAGTCAGTGAAGGTGAGGGCATCCTGCAGGGTGAGCATAGCAGCTTCAGACTCATCTATTTTTTCCTGATACTCTGCTTTAAGAAGTGCATGAAGCAATCTTATCCCAGGGTAGCCATTCTTTCGCGCATGAATCTCTAGGTGTGTCATCCATCGTCCCGGGGACTCTATTGATCCAGAGCTCTCTAGTTTTCCAAAGTGTTTGACTTCCGCCTTTGCTAGTTCTAGTAGATTGCTGTTAACATAGACTTGCCAGTGGAAACGTTCAGCCTCAGTTAATGCATCACTCATAGTCTGAAACCCTTCATCCAGATTACCAATAGCTAGTTCGAATAATCCTGACACGAAATTATACAGCATTAGGATTTCATCCGCTCCCCTTTCTAAGACCAGTTTAGATATCTTGCTCAAGAGTTGAGGAACTCTTTCCAGCTGCCCTAACTGTATTAAAATTCTAGAAACAGCCATCATAAGAAAGGGATCTTTAGATTTGAGAAGTCGCTTGATAACCGAAGAAATGGACTCGTCCCAATCCATAAAGTTCTTGGTCCATTCCAACGCTTCTTCTGGGAGGTCAATATCACAGTAAATCCGAGAGAAGACAATTGCATCTGACCACTTGTCCCTTTCAGCAGGTTCTGAGATTCGCGAAGCCTCCAGTCGGAATTCCACAGCTAAGTCGTACTCTCCAATAACGGTATGGAGTGTACCCATGTGACGAGCAGTAAGACTAGCCCAATAATTGGCTCCCAATGATTTGAATGTCTGATAAGAACGATCTAGCAAAGCAATTGCTTGAGATGCATCGGAGTCTTTCATACACCATGCAAGACCAACTTGCGCATCATGTTTTCCAATGACATCATCATAGTGCTCTGCTGTTTCCATGGCTTTCTCATGTTTTTTCATAGCTTCTTTAATATCAGTTTCATATCTAGCAAACCTACCCATCGCCATGTGAAGCTGTACTGAGAAACATTCGAGGTCGGGTTGACTCTCTATCAACTCCTTTGCCTTTTCTTTGCAACTATGACTATAAGGAACTATGATCCTTGGAAAGTAAAACCATACTCCAATCAATAGGAGATAGAGTCGAATCCAATCATCAGAAACGCTCTCAAGTGCTTCATCTAATGATGGTGGAAATCCAGCATCAAACTCTTCTCGGGACCCCTCGAAACGATAGAACAACCAGGGTTTAAGTGTAGCACCCTCACGGAGACGTGGACGTAACTTATCGAAAATTGTTGGATTACTTGAGAACCATGCCTGTATCACCGTGAAGTGAGTGAGGTCAGTTGTACTTTCTTGAGTCAGAACGATATCCACCATTTTCGACACAAAGTCCTCATAACCCTCTGCCTCTCTGAGTGTGGCTTCGACAATCTCACGCGTTTCTTCAGTAAGAAATGGATAGAAGTTGGTGATAGTGCCGAATGGTTCCACGCTTGACCTCCACCTGATTCGAATCTGACCCTCCAACTACTTGGCGGAACTTGAATATAAAGACCTCCAGAACCCACTCTACTCAGGGGTACAGCTACAAGTGATAATTGAAAAAGCAGAAGTAGTGGTGGGGCAGATGGGATTCGAACCCACGATCGACGAGTGTCTTCCTTGACGACGGCCGTTGTTGACCCCGTCCATTTCAGACGCGAAAAGCGCCTAGATCTGGAGCCCGTCGCCATACCGGACTAGGCCACTGCCCCGGGAGTCGAGAGGCACGAATCTGAAGGATGTTATGAACTTTTCGTCAAGATACTGGACTCGAACTCTCTAAGGGCAAAGATTGATGAGGACGCTATACTGGCTTCCATCTCACTTTGGAGGACTTTCGTTGACGAAGAGATATCGTATCGTTGCTCGTATCATAGAGACCAGGGACAAACCGTCAGGCACTCCCTGCGGAGTTCACAATGTCGGTGAAGAGTTCGATCTTACAAAAGATGAAGACAGAGCAAAAATCTGCAAATGGGCCTTCAATTCTCTTTTTCCATTCATAACGGTTCTAGAGTTTGGTGGGGCTTTTCCCTGGGAACCAAATCCAACAAAAGCCTTGGTGGCTTGTCCTGACCCTCACAATGTTGTGGTTTTTGAATTGGAACGCATGGAAGAAATACCCAAAGCACTTTCATCCTAGTATAGATTGCCTGATGCAAAAACAGTAGAAAAATCGATTTCCAGAGCCACACCACATTCTATTAAACTGAAAAACCTGATACTCGGAGTCATGGACGCACCCGCTGACGACTATCATATTCACAGAGAGATAGTCGAGATGCTGCTTGGCTCTCAAGAGCCCCTAAGCAAACGGGTGATTAATCGCATCAAGAACAGTGTTTCTGCAAAGTACAAGTTAGCAAAGACCCCCAGAAACGCTGACATCCTACAATCCACAGTCCCCGAAGAAACAGAGATACTACGACCATTTCTTCAGAAGAGACCTGTTCGGACTGTGTCTGGAGTCGCTGTGGTTGCCACTATGACGACCCCTCATGAATGTCCTCATGGGAAATGCGCATACTGCCCTGGGGGCCCAGATCTTGGTGTTCCTCAGAGTTACACTGGACATGAACCAGCCACCATGAGAGGGATTCAGAATGACTTTGACCCATTCAGACAGGTGGAGAGTAGACTCACTCAGCTTTCAACGATCGGGCATAGCATAAACAAGGTCGAGCTGATAGTGATGGGAGGGGACTGGTGCTCAAAACCACCGGAGTACCAAGAGTTCTTTGTCAAGGGCTGTCTAGATGCCATGAACAGGTCTGTCAGCCCCGATATTGAGCAGGCAAAGAACATGAATGAAACCGCAGAAGTAAGAAATGTTGGACTCACCTTTGAAACCCGTCCTGACTGGGTTACTCAGGAAAGTATAGACACAATGCTCAATCTGGGCGCTACACGAGTAGAGATTGGTGTTCAGACCCTTTCTGATGCAATCTTACAGAAGGTTGATCGGGGCCATGGAGTTTTAGAAACTATAATGGCATCGAAGATGCTCCGCGACAGTGGTCTGAAAGTTTGCTACCACATCATGCCAGGTCTTCCTGGAGCAACTGTCGAGAGTGATCTTGATACTTTCAAGCAGCTGTTTTCAGACCCTAGGTTTCGTCCTGATATGTTGAAGATCTATCCGACGATAGTGGTCAAGAACACGAAGTTGTATGACTGGTGGAAATCCGGTGAATATACTCCGTATACAAATGAACAGATTGTGTCTTTGGTTTCAGACGCAGTTAGCACAATGCCTGAATATGTCAGGATACAGAGGATGCAACGGGACATTCCTCTCCACCAGATTGAGGCTGGACTAAATAAGGGTCACCTACGAGAACTTGTCCATCAGAGAATGAAGGCTAATGGCCAAAGGAACCCCACGATTCGATTCAGGGAGATTGGTCATTTCCAAATGCGGTCTGAGGAGGTTATCAATCCAGACAGTATTCAACTTGTTCGTCGCGACTATGATGCATCTGATGGAACTGAAGTCTTTCTCTCATTTGAAGACCCAAAACTGGATGTGCTCTTTGGCTTTCTCCGCTTACGAAGTCCAAGTTCAGACGCACATCGAGTGGAACTTATCGAGAAACCCTCCGTTATGATTCGGGAACTTAGAGTGTATGGTCCAGTCGTAGACATTGGGAAGAGAGACCGTGATGCTTGGCAACATTTGGGGCTGGGAGAGAAGTTGATGTCAGAGGCTGAGGAGATTGGACGAACAGATTTTGACGCTTCACAGATCTTGGTGAACAGTGGCATTGGCGTCAAAGAGTATTATCGCGCTCTCGATTTTGTCGACAGAGGACCCTATCTTGCTAAGAGTTTACTCTAGGCTGTTGATACAATCAATCCTCTCAAGAAATCATCCAGTTCTCGATTGAAGGTCTCTGGATTTTCAAGATTTGATGCATGACCCGCCCTAGGAATGATTACTTTTCTAGAGTTCTTAATCAGTTCAACCATCTTGTCAGCATGTGGGAACACTGCCTTCCTTTCCTTCTCTCCCAGAACGACAAGTGTTGGAACTTCAATGGTTTCCAGAGGTAGTAGTTTGAAGGAGTAGATCGCATCTGTGATCTTAAGTAGCTCCTCCTTACCTAACTTGAGCTGTTCCTGTTTGAGGTACTCCCTGATTTCGTCATCCATCTCGAAGGACTTGAAAGACCAGTCTGCATATCTTTGGTCACTCATTCTTCTGAGTGTCCACTTGACCATCCATTTGGGATATACTGCTTTCAGCATCTTATCAGACAGTGTGAGAGCTGAGGTTACTGCCGTGTCCACAAGTACCAGTCCTTTGATATTAGAACCGTATTTCACAGCATACTCCTGTGCAATCATTCCGCCAAGGGAGAGCCCAATGACAACAGGCTCTTGTACGCCAAGTCGGTCGATCAACTGATGAAGGTCATTAGCAAACAGCTCGCATGTATATGTATCATCAGACCCCTCTGATTGTTGGTGCCCTCTGATATCATACGTAATCACATTGAATGTCTTTGAGAAGTACTCAACCTGAGGTTTCCACATATCATGTGATGCTCCAGCCCCATGGATGAATACTAAGGGCGGACCTGACACTCCATGTTGTTCATAGTATGTTTGGATATTTCCTGTCTGAACAAATGGCATACCTCTCAGTTGTTTCAATCATGTGAAAAAAGTAACTACCAACTGCTATCAAAGTCACAAACTAGCTGATTAGGAATAGATTCGGAATAAATAAGACTAGGGTCTCTGACAGAAGAAACTGTGAACATGATGAAAGATGTCTGGTTAGTTGACTATGCGCGTACTCCTTTCTCACGATCACGGCCCCAAAAGCCGGAAACCGATGTGTTTGGTGAGATACGAGGAGATGAACTCCTAGCCCGTTTACTCATGAAATTCTTTGATGGGTCTCTGGCGGACAAAGGAATTGAAAAGAAGGAGATCGATGAGGTCACTGTAGGTGTGGCTTCGGGAGTCCTTGAGAACTGGACGTATGGAGGAAAGATACCTACCTTTCTGGCTGGGTTTCCATATGATATACCTTCTATCTTCATCGATCGACAGTGTGGTTCTGCAGGCTCTGGAATGCATATTGGAATCATGGAGATAATGACCGGGTACAGCAAAACTGTGCTTTCAACGGGATTTGAGCATATGACCAGAGTGAGGGGAACCGGAGTCGATCCTAACTTCGCTATGGCTGACAAAGACTCAGAGTTTTACAGACCTGGTTTTGATGCTGCTACGGTATTCAACATGTTGCAGACTGCCCAGAAACTATACGAAGAGGAAGTCCCCACCTTCACAAAAGAGGATATGGACAAATTCGGTGTGAGAAGTCATAATTTGACCATCAAGAGCCAGGAGAATGGGTGGTTCAAAGGAGAGATCATTCCCATGGAAGGACATGCGCCAGGCAATATTGATGAACCTATGTTGATTGACAGAGACATGAATGCCCGTCCCTCGACACTAGAGAAAGTTGCAACCTTGCCTAGAGTGTCACAACCTTTCTTCCTCGAGAAGAATGGAGGGAAGGAGGGATACATCAAAAGAGAGGGAACAGATGAGGGAGTAATCACTCCTGGCAACGCATCACCACTTAATGCTGGGGCAACCGCCGCGGTTCTAATGGAGGCGAAGGAGGCTGAAAAAAGAGGTATAGAACCTATGGCACGAATTGTTTCCATGGGATGGGCTGGAGTTGATCCCACTGTCATGGGTCGCGGACCTGTACCTGCAACCAAAATGGCTCTCAAACATGCTGAGTTAAGCGTTGAGGATATTGACTACTGGGAGATCAATGAGGCTTTCTGCATTGTATCACTCAACTGCATGGACAAACTGAAAATCCCCGAGGAGAAAGTTAACATCATGGGAGGGTCCACTGCAATTGGACATCCTCTAGGTTCAACCATGATTAGGTTAACCGGGACACTGGCGAGAATTCTCAAAGACAATAAGGCAAAGTATGGAGTTGCCAATGCCTGTGTCGGGGGCGGCCAAGGCGTAGCAACTGTTATTGAGAATCTAGACGCATAAGACAAACCATCAATCCAAAAAGAACAGGAGAATTCAGGTGGTAGTGCTGAATCTAATTCATATGCTAGCAATCAGTGGAATGCTTAGTCCCATCATCTACACATTGATGTGGATAATTGGAGGAATCCTACAGCCAGAATATAGTCACATTCGACAGGATGTGAGTTCACTCATTGCAGT
>JBHLOX010000224.1:0-3608 GCA_048940045.1 Promethearchaeota archaeon | reverse complement strand
TGGCGCCGCCGGTAGTACCACTCTTATAGAAAAAGAGTCATCAACCATTCCACGTTATCTATCACAATGAGTTTGGAACTAGTGATTAGAAATTCATGAAACATGTTGACAGCTTGTAGGCATGCAACCAAAAACAATATTAACAATTGTTAACATTTCATCACGAAGAATTCCTTTCGTGGTGAAAAAATGAAGTTTTCTAAACCAGTATGTTGTCAAGAAATCAAAGAAATGGACGTCATAGACGCTTCAGGTAAAAAGATTGGAAAAATCTCGAATCTGACATTTACATTCGATGGCTCACTCAAGCTCAAGCACTTCATTCTGGGCGGATCAAGAATGGAGGAGTTACTTAAAACCATCAACCTCAAACCAGATGAAGACCCTGTGTTTGAATCTACTGCAATAAAGAAAATAGATGTTCACATTCATCTTGATACTTCTGTGAACGGTCTAAAGGACCTCCATGATACAATCTCCGATGATGAGATACACTTCTCAGATCTTCAGAAACTGGAGATCGTTGATAAAAACGGTGCCAAAGTGGGACGTGCAATCAATGTGGATTTTGATTTAGACGGTCGTACAGCCTTGATAGCTGGCGGAGGTCTACTAGAAGAGAAGCTTGAAGCTTTTGGTTTGAAGGAAAACGTGGACATCATAATACCCTTCAACGTCATCGTTTCAATAGATGAATCAATCAGACTCTCAGTTTCAAAAGATGAATTGGATACAAGTCTAGATGGGATGCTGAGAGAAAGAGCAATGGAGATAAAGAACCAAAGAGAGGCTGCAGCAGCTCACAGTCATGAAAAAAAGGTACGAGTACCAGTCTATTTGCGCTATGACACCGCGTAACAGCTTGTCACTTCGGATTTTCAAATACAAGTCAATGATGTTTCGGAAAGAAACCAATGTGATGATGCTTACACGCATCGAAGAGTAAGAAAAAAAGAAGAGATGGCGCCGCCTCTTTCAATTGTCTTTGTTTCTTTGTACTAAGTTCCCTTCATTGATTTTTGGAAACATATTTTAGATATGACTCATAAGAGGTCATCTAATGAGGGATTGGGATGAGGAATGTACAGATTTTCAGCCTGGTTGTAACAGTTTTACTGTTCTCATCTTTTATTTATCCAAAGATTTCAGTGCCTTTGCCGGAAGAACCTACGTTCATAATTAATACCCCTGAAATACCCCCTCTTTCAACAGACGATATAATTGACATTGGAAATTGGAGCTATGGTGATATTTGGTATATTGAGTATCAATCGGATATTGTATACATCACTCAAGGATATATGTTACAGATTCTAGATATGACCTCAGCCATTGACCCTATTTTAATAGGTGAACTTTACATCGGGTATGGGATTCAGTCAATGGAAATCGCTGATACGATTTTATACATCGGTACAACTTATGATGGGGTTTGCATTGTTGATGTATCTGATCCTACATCTCCGAGGAAGATAGGAAACATCCCGACTGCAGCTAGAGCTCTTAGTCTTTGTTCAAATAGTACTCTACTCTATGTTGGTGTAGATGATGATTATATCGAAGTACTTGACGTTTCAACTCCTTCTGACCCAATCAGTCTCTTTAACTATACTGCAATTAGTAGTAGTAATTACTTATGGGACATAGAGATTCAAGATGAAATCATTGCAGTAGCAAATGGTGGTGGACATCTGAAATTCCTAAATGGGTCAAATCCACTATCGTTGCAACTCATCAAGGAATACACTGGTGTCAGCCAACCGCTCTCTGTCCATCTTGAAGGCACTATAGCATTTGTTGTAGGATATGGAGATCCTCTTTCCTGCTTGAATATAACTGACTTGAATTCCATCACTGTTCTAGATACACTTAGTGAGGTGAGCTATGGTCGTGATATTCAAATTGCTGGCAATTTGGCCTTCAGCAGTAATGGAGGAAGTGGTATTTACATTGTAGATGTTTCAGACCCTACAAACATGATGATTCTGTTCAATGGATTTGGAATGAATGGAAGAAGCGTCTATGATTCTGCCGTGAAAGATGAAACACTTTTCGTGCCAGATACGAGAAATGGGCTTTATTGTCTTAATATCACAACGCCAGAGAATCCCAACATTGCAGGATTTCATCCCGGAGAAACTATTGTGAGCTCAATCGCAATACTTGGCGATTTTGCATATCTTGGTCATTACACTAACGGTTTTAGTGTAATTGATGTGTCAAGTCCCTTGGGTCCAACCAAAGTGGGTTATTGGGGAACATACTCCACTTCAACAGTCAATCAAGTCCCGGATTCTTCCAGAATGGCTGACATGGAAGTATATGGTGAGATGTTATTTGCAGCAGATGGTGCACGTGATCTTAAAATCTTCAACATCTCAGATCCTACTAATCCCAGCTTAATCAAGTCATTTGAGCTATCAGGTGGATTAGCAAATGGTATAGCTATCGGCGGACACCATGCATACATCAGCGATCGATACTATGGACTTCGTATCATTGACTTTTCCGATCCTTTTCATCCTGTGGCAAGGGGTGAGTTTAGCACTGTAACAGCTAATGAGGCAGATGTAGCATACGAAAATGAAACGGCATACCTAGTTAATGGAGCCAACACACTGTACATCATCAATGTTACAGATTCAATGAATGCAACATCCATCCAAACCATGACAGTCGGTAATGAAGCCACGTCTGTCGAGGTTCAAGAAAACATCGTTTATGTTGTCAGTAATAATGGTCTAGAAATTATTAATGTAACAAATAGAACTAGCCCAACACTTCTCACCACGTTCAACGATGTTCCTGTAGCTGACATAAAAATCGATGGCAATTTTGCGTACGTTGGTTTTAGTAGTGGTGTAGGAGTTCTTAATATTACAGATAAGCTCAATCCCACTTTGATTGCACGGTATAATTCTAGTAGAACCGTAACCCAGATTTCGTGTGCAAATGGTAGAATGGTCGGCCTAGTAGGTGTAGTGGCACATTTCTTCATCGAAGACGCAAATCAAAACGGAATCTATTCTGATTATGAATATGAGCAACTTGCATCTCCACCCATGATTAACTCTATTGGGGATGTCGAATTCTTGGACGATGAACCCACTGCAGTTCTGAATTGGACTCCTAGTGATACTGATCCTGCATGGTTTGAATTATTCCTAGATGGCACTATCCTAAGATGCGGCAGGTGGAACGAATCCACTGAAATTCTCTCCTTCGATCCAAACTCACTTTCGATTGGAACTCATACAGTGAGGATTGTAGTATGGGACAAAGGAGCCTACTCTGCAAGTGATGAAGCGATTATTAGTATTCAATCTCATACAGTACCAACTACAACTGATTCAACTTCGACATCCACAGATACCAGTAGCACCACAGAAAGTACGTCTGGTACATCTCCCGGCATTCCAACCACTCCAACTACTTTGGACACTAATCTAATCTTCACAATAGCTATAGTCGGCGTAATCATCATCATAGTCGTAGTAATCAAGAAGAAGAAGTAGTAGAGTGTAATCAAGTAGAGAATAGGGAAGAAATGAAAGAATCAGATAGTGGAGATAGTGAGTCTATTTTAGCGAAAAATAGATGGCGCCGCC
>JBHLOX010000223.1:0-3629 GCA_048940045.1 Promethearchaeota archaeon | reverse complement strand
TTGTAAAAGGTAGCCACACCATAGACATCTTGCTCGCTGAGATGCATCTCCTCAGCAAGCCACTGAATGGCTTCTTTCGGGATGTAGCCCAACTTCAGCTGAATCTTTTGTAGAGAATAGATAAGCTCTGAAACAAGGGTTTCTCTTGAAGGTTCGAGCATGAATCCGCTCGGCCATAGCGAGTCATAAAAGCATTGTGAAATGTAAAGACATGACCTAAATCAGGAAGCAGTGAAAATAGCGAAGAGACTCGATGAATCAACCTCTAGGGTTTTGCATGATACTCCTAGCTTACGAGCTATATTGTTGAAATCAGCTTCAGTAAAGGTTGTAGACACAAATCCGTCATTACAGACTATGGTGCCTCTCTTGGTCCTACTAAAATCGATTTCTCCAAGAAGTTTCTCTTTTGCTTGAAGTTCAAACCAATGTAATCTCTCATCCCAGATTTTGTCTGAATATGTTGAGAACAAACACTTGCCCTCAGGAACTGCAATTCTCAGACTCTCTTCGACTAAAGATGTCGAATCTACCTTGAATGCAGATATCCCATTCTGAATACAAACAACTACATCAAACGAATCATTTTGGAGTGCCATCATTCCAGCATCCATCTGTAAAAGCTGGGTGAGTTTTGATTCCTCCAGACTGGATTTCCCATAGTGAAGACTTCCATAAGATGTATCCACACCTATAACATGAGGTGTAACCTCTTGAAACTCTTTCAGGACACGTCCGTATCCACACCCCAATTCCACTACTATGTCAGATGGACACAGCACTCTTTTTACAAAATCTATCTCAGCGTCAAGATATTGGCGAATACGTTTCGGAGCAATTTCATAACACCGTTCCAAATTTCTTGCAGCGAGGGTATCGGTATAGTAGCTATTCATCATCGTTCCGAAAACCACAAAACACCATTAATTTTGCTACCCCTCCCAAGAAATGAATTGATATAGGAGCACAGGTACATCATATCCACTCCCCTTGGGGGTATAAAATGAGATGGAAAAGGAACCCATTACTACCGAAGAAATGCGAATCCTTGAATTGAACGCAGATTACCTTGGTGTGACTCATAGCATGTTAATGCAGAATGCTGGACGGGAAGTTGCTCGAGTCATCAATAAGACCTCTAGGGTTGAAGGAAAACACATAGCAATTCTGTGTGGACTTGGAGGTAATGGAGGGGATGGTTTCGTTGCCGCGAGATATCTTGATGAAGTGGGTGCTGATGTTGATGTGTATCTGCTTGGCGATGAGGCATCAATAAGAAACAAAGACGCAATCGAAAATTGGGAGATACTTAGCAATCTTCACGACATATTGAAGTCTGAATTAGTCACAGAATCCGCAGTGAAATCCTGTAGGGCTATTAAAGAAGCCGATATTCTCGTCGACGGTTTAATGGGGTTCGGTCTTCATTCAAAACTTAGGGAACCGTTGCTCACAGCTGTAAAAATGATTAACAAATCTACTGCCATAAAATACTCAATCGATCTCCCGAGTGGTATTGATTCGGAAACCGGCAAAGTTCATGGTGCCGCTGTAAAATCTGATCATACCATAGCCCTTCATGCTCCCAAAATCGGAATGACCAAGGCTAATGAGTTCGTAGGGAAACTACATGTTGTTTCAATTGGCATACCAAAGGAAACCAAATACACTTGCGGTCCAGGTGACTTGCAACCCTTCAAGCAATCTCGGGACATTTCCTCTAAGAAAGGTGATTTCGGTCGGATTCTGGTGGTTGGTGGTAGTAACGTCTACTCAGGCGCACCCGCGCTCGCTGGGATGGCTGCGCTACGAACAGGGACCGATTTAGTGAGTGTACTCGTTCCTGAGCCTGTTGTTTCTGCAATCCGTTCTTATAGTCCGAACCTAATGGTGTCCAGTCTTGGAGCTCAAATCCTACTTCCTGAAGCTGTTGAAACAGTCATTGAGCATGCAACTCGAAATCATGTTGTAGCTCTTGGTCCTGGTCTTGGTCTTAATCAACAGACCAAGGAGGCAGTGATATCAATAGTGAAACAACTCGTTGAGAAAGGAGTCCCACTTGTTATCGATGCTGACGGTCTAAAAGCTGTGGCTTCTTCTGATATTAGGATGAATCCAGATCTGACAGTCATGACTCCGCACTGGGGAGAGTTAGCTATCCTTATGGGTGATGACTTGGGTGACGACTCTTCTCTTCTGAACAGAGTTGATCAAGCTATCGTTTGCGCTAAGAAATACGAATCTGTTGTTCTACTCAAGGGAGCTGTAGATGTGATTGCGGAACCCAAAGGACGATTCAAACTGAACAGGACTGGGGTTCCAGCGATGACTGTAGGTGGAACTGGTGATGTTTTGACGGGGATTGTCGCTGGACTACTAGCTGTCGATGAACCAGCCTTCAGGGCCGCTGCTGCTGGGGCATTTGTATCTGGTGTTGCCGGAGAGATGGCCTTTGACAAACGCGGTGATCATATTGTTGCCACTGACTGCATAGAAAACATCCATAGAGTATTTGACATGTAATAGGACAACTTATCCTACGACTTGATAATTGGCATCTCTTCAAGTAGAGCCCGT
Source organism: Promethearchaeota archaeon (assembly GCA_048940045.1). Classification (GTDB taxonomy): domain Archaea; phylum Asgardarchaeota; class Thorarchaeia; order Thorarchaeales; family Thorarchaeaceae; genus SMTZ1-45. Next base: position 1,052 of record JBHLOX010000223.1, on the reverse strand, counting down.
GCAAGCTTTTTGTTCTCTTTATTAACTGACACCCAGACGATTCCAACATTGGGTTGACCATAGAGTACGACTGAATTATCCATTGCTAGAAGAACTGCTGGAAATCCCATTAGGTCCTCTTCACCTTCAACGAGTATCAGGGAGTTTGCATCATCATGAATAGCTGTATCAATGACTGACCATGCCTCAGGATAGATTGCAGCTTGTGGATTGTATATTGTATAGACTCGCTCAGCGGTGAATTGCTCCTCAAAGGGCCCCCTCTTGGTTATGCCATCGACAATCATGACCTTGGGTGTATAGCCCTCCTTCAACAGTGTGCTTGTAGTCACATCTCCTACCGCGATTACACAATCTGGTGTGTCTTCTCGAATCTTCTGCACCACACGCCTCTCAGGAGGGCCATCCTTGACTGCGAACAATTGTCCTTTCGGAGATTTCAAACCAGCTCTCCCTTCGAATTTGAGTTCCCTAGGAGGTTCTTTTGTACCCCGCAAGCGGTGTCCCTCCCTATCAATCTCTCCTAGTCTAATTCTTGCTGCAGCCAGCTTCTTACCATCGTGTGCACGCACAGGCTTTAGGTATTCTATTGTGTCTCTAACTCCCATCTTTTCTTTCCGAATATTTAGTGCACCTGTTTCAATCTTAGTGCAACAGGGACCTTCATACATGACGAAGGTAGTGTTTCCCTCGAGTGCAAGTAGATCATCAACCTTGCTTATTGATCGAACTGAAATCGCTTCTTCAAGTCCAGCATTAGCAAGATATTTTCTTAGGTTAGCTTCACGAAGCTCAATTGGTTGGATGAGAGCTTCAAGCTCAAGTCCGTCTGCTACAAGTTCCCCTCCAGTCACACATGCAACAGGATCTGGCATCTCTGAAATTCTATCAATCATCACTTGATGACCGATATGAAACCGGTCGAACAGGTTGAGACCCCAGGTTCCAGGCATCTGTTTCACACCACTCCTTCATCCATTTGGAACATTTAATATCCTCGTTTAACCTCCACATCATATCATACTGATAAGTGGCAATGGTGAAGATACTAG
>JBHLOX010000222.1:0-3633 GCA_048940045.1 Promethearchaeota archaeon | reverse complement strand
GAGGAGCAGGTAGCAAAAGATGTTTGGGAGGCCACTGGTCTCGGTTGTACATTCTTTCCTGAATCCTACTATCAAGAGATTCTTGAAGGTCTGGGACTGAAGCTACTGACCTCTGTTGTCTTTCAAATTCCGAAAAAGATGACTCCTGAACAGGCAAAGGAGGAGCTTGAATTTGCTTGTAATGAAGCTCCTAAGATATTTGCTACATTTGATGTACATGCAATTTCCTTCCAAGAGCTCTGGGAGCAGTTTAGTAATCGAATCAAAGAACATGGAATGGCTTATTGGTCTAGAATCAGAGTGTTGGTATTCAGAAAGGTGTAGCAATTCTATGTTTCCATGATGACATCATAGGCGATGTTGTCTGCATGATCACCTATTCTCTCTAGGTTTCTCAAGGTTTCAACATAAACTGCGTCTGCCTGAGGATCACATACACCAGTTCTCATTCGCTCAACGTGAGCGTCTTTCAATTTCCTCTCTAGAACGTCGATATCATCCTCAAGTTTCTCCGCAACCTTCGCAAGGTCCTTGTTCCTGGTCTTGAGCGCTTTGATTGCTGTTGAGTATGTTTCTTCAACCAAGTCGAACATCTGCGAAACATCATCGACAGCTTCTTGAGAGAAAGATATACCATTCTTTAGTTTCTCCTCCACAAACTCAGCTATATTTGAAGCGAGGTCTCCAACTCGCTCAATATCAGTCAGAATCGCTAGAAGCTTTATCCTCCAGATAGCATCTTCTCTGTTCAATTCTTCCTCTCTTATCTTATCTATGAAATCCTCTGTGCTTCTACAGCTCTCATCAACCTCATCCTCATATCTGATCACCTTATTTGCATCTTCGAGGTTTCTTTCAAGAAGGGCGGTCTTGCTGAGAACAATCATATTGATTGTCTTTTCTGCAGTTCGTAGTAATTCTCTCTCAGATTCAAGAAGAGCCGCCTGAGGTATGTGGAGCATCTCATCATCAAAGAAGTGTTGGCCAATAACCTCTCCTTCTTTGTCTGGGATTAGCCTTTCACAGAATCTGACAAGCAAACCCACAAAGGGGATGAAAATCAAACTCACAAGGACATTGAAGATTGTGTGTGCATTGGCTAGCTGTCGTGGAAGACTGCTGTCTGTCAGAATAACAAGATCTGTGAATGGGGCGAGAATGGGCAAGAATAGAGCTACCCCTACCACGTTAATCATTGCCTGGGCTATAGCCGTGCGTTTTGCAGGTGTTGTCGCTCCGATGGCTGCGAAAAGTTCTAGGAAGCATGTACCAATATTTGCCCCCATGACAAGTGCGATACCGGGACCAAGGTCAATCGCTCCAGCAGCACCCATAGCTATGACTAAGCTGGTTGTGGCTGAGCTGCTCTGGGTCACTCCAGCAATTAATGCGCCAATTAGGATGCCAATAATTGGGATTGCTCCATAATCGTTTATGAGGTCTCTAAAGAAAGGATAGTCAGTCGTTAGTGGTCTTGCTCCCTGCTTCATGAAGTCCATTGCTAGAAAAAGGAGACCCAGACTGAATATGACAGTGCCAATTAGTTGGGCTCTCTCATTCTTTGAAAACATCTTCATGAAGAACCCAATGGCAATAAGAGGCCAAAATGCAACTCCAATATCAAAGGATACTAGCTGTGCAGTAACAGTTGTTCCGATTTCAGAACCAAGAATGATATTCACAGATTGCCGAAAGGTCATCATGCCTGCGTTTACGAAACCAATTAGGGTCAGAACTGTAATGCTTGAGCTCTGAGTCATGAATGTGGCGGCAGTTCCTGCTCCCATTCCTTTGACCGGATTATTGCTGACCTTCTCAAGAATCCGAACGACTCTCTTTCCCGATATCTTCCCAAGTGTTTCTCTAAGAAGAATCACACCGTACATAAAGAGAGCAAGCCCGCCAATGATGTTGAAAGCGATCGACAGTTCTTCCCACATAGCTATACGGGTGCGTTACTGTCTAAATGCTGCATATGAATCTTGTGAGCAATCAAGTATACATTTGAAGAAGATGAAGGTCCACAAATCATCTAAAACTCCCGTTGAATCTCGACAAACTTGACGATGTCTAATATCCACGTTTGAGATCAATTATGTTTAGAAACAAGAAAAATGAATAGAACATTGATTTTTTCCATGACGCAGGAAATCCACACTATGTCTTACTATCTATTCTGAAGTTAAACCTAGCAGTCGTCATGTATGTTATACTATGATTACAACAGGTAACCTAACAATTACAATCTGTAAACACAATTAGTATTTGTAAACACCGAGTAATCACTAAATTCATTATCTAATATTCGCATTATATTGTTGTAGGCTTTCAGAGTGTAACTCTCATAAACATTAGGAGGAGTGAACATTGGGAAAAGCATTCTCAGTTGCATCTTGGAATGTAAAACATTTCAAATCCGGTAAAGCAAGAGTTGATCTAGCATTATCTTTTCTTAAGAAACAAGACCCTGATGTTTTCGCTTTGTACGAGTTGCTAGGAAAGGATGTCTTCACAGAGTTGGTGAAACAATTTCCTGAGTATACCTTTCAAATAACAGAAGGGAGAAGTTCACAACAAATTCTTCTTGGTGTAAGGAATACTCTCAGTGCGTTCATCACTCAGAAACTAGAATTTACTTCCGGTACAACTCATGTTAGTCCGGGTCTTCTAGCAACGATTATGCATGAAGGAAGTCTTTTTCCTATGCTCTTCATGAATATAGACAGTTCACCCACAACCAAAGGAATGGGTCTTCGCCATGAAATGATGCAGCGCGCCTTCAAATATCGGGAGCGGTTAGATAAACTTGCATGGGAGGTAGGAGATCCCAAGGTGAATTACATCTTTCTTGGAGATCTCGAAACTATGGGGATGAATCACCCCTATGGCAAGAGTATCGATGCTTATACAGAGATACGCAAATGGGACGATGAGGAGTGTAAAAAGTACAACATGCGTCGGTTGTCAAAGTCGCATGACCTCACATACAGAAGCTGTGATGGCAAGGTAGAGGGCAACTATGATCATGTCTATGCTGCAGAGCACCTCAAATTCACCAAGTTCAACGACTCAGAGGTGGACATCAGAGGCTGGATAACTGAACCAGAAGAGGAGCAAAAGGAGTGGCGCGAGAAGTACTCTCCACATTCCCTGTTATACTTCGAAGTTCACAGAGTATGATACCGGAGGTTGAAAAAAAGAACGGGAGCAATGAGCTCCCGTCCAACACGAGTTGGATGACTATCTAGCGAATTCCCATTGACGACTTCGAGATATTGCATCACGCTTCCGTTCTGTGTCCTCAAAATCGTAATCAGATTCACTCGAATTGTCAAATAACGACATTCTAACGAGGGATTTAGTATATTGCGAGTGTACCCAGTCAAGTAGATACACCTCAGATGGCAAAACAAGAATCACCAAACCTGGGATCCAGAATAATGGTAGTAGCAGTGTTATCGCAAGAAGCATGCCTCCAATTACCCGAAAATACTTCGTCAAGGTCCAACTGAAGGATTGTTGCGGATAAGAGACCTGCTTGATTCTTGCGGGTTGTCCATCGCCAAGTCTCTTGTTCACCTTTCTTTCTTGCATATTCTCTCACAGCCGTACCCACGAAAAATCATGCAACTC
>JBHLOX010000221.1:0-3665 GCA_048940045.1 Promethearchaeota archaeon | reverse complement strand
ATCCTTCAATTTTAATACGAACTGCAACATTATTGTAATTGGGTGGAGGTTTTGGAAACCTCTGAAAAGTCAAGCCTTCGTAGGAGAATGAAAGAACAGAGAAGGTTTTCTGCGGCCTTTCTTGTTGCGACGATTCTTATTGTTTCGCTGAGCGGAATGACCTATGTGATTGTACAACGAGAACAATGGACCACTATCGTATACGAAACAAGTGGAGTCACGCTAGAACTGGGAGTCGATTGGCTCTATGGTGAGTTTACTGGAATGGACCATCCTGACAATATCCATCTCTCAGTGGGCTGTGTAGGTGAGATTGCTGGAGGAAATGGCGGCTCTGCACACTTCAATTTCGGGCACCGAAGAATGACCCTTTTTGAATATCTACAGTTGAGTGAAACAGAACATGAAGATCTTTTTGGGAGCGGTGAGGCAGGAAACCTTGGTTACAGTAAAACCTTCTCCAGTGGTTGGGGTGGACCCATTAACGAGGCAACCTATGTTTGGGCGCTAAGGTTTTTGGAAGTGGGTGGACTGACTGAAGGGAGTATCAGTATATCGTTCCAAGTCATCGTTCGAGCAGTGTAAATAGTATAATCCACCTAGAATAATCTGGTTCTTTGACCAACAAGAAACGTCAACACGATGATTCCAAAGGATTATGGACTGTGACAAGAAGAAACCTGTTTCCTACGAGAACCAAATGTCGTAATCTGTATCAAATCTGAGAGAGAACCATGCTTGTAGGGCTAGCGGAATGAACCGTGTTCCTGCGACAATGTCTGACTTCTCGATGATCAGTATCTCAAATAACCGGAGCGCAGGCATGTTCCTACCTCCACCCTATGGTGTCAAAAACGATGACAAACGTTTCAAACCATCGGGTCAATCGTTCCTCTATCACGCTTGCTGATCCAGAACCTGTCATATAATAGAACAACAACACCAGATAACGAAATCAGAACTCCAGATGGAAACATGACGAAAAGCCCTGCAGTACCTACTAGTATGGGACCAGTCGAGTATGGAGGTTTGTTAGCCCAGAACTGTTGAGTCCAGTAAGCATCAAGCACTAATCCTGATATTGCGATTATCATGCCTATGAGTACGAATCCCAGTACCGCGAGTCGAATTACAGAGCTCTGAGAATTCATTAAGTAATCATCTAAATATTCAACATTAATTCTTTTGAATCTAACTCTAGAATAGTTGAGTAATGTACCTCTCTGCGATCAATCAAGTGAAAGGAGTATGAACTGTGACCTGAGAACAGAGTAGTAAATTGGGTAGATTCTCAGGTGGTTCCCACCTTCCTCGAAGGGCATAAATTGGTTCATGTCAATATATTCTGCGTGGCGTGTGTATGCACGATTCAGATTTTGGGGGATAAAGGTTGAATCCAATCGAAATAAGAAATCTTGTGAAGTCCTATGGTAATTTGATTGCTGTCAATGACCTATCCTTCGATGTACGTGAGGGTGAGATCTATGGTCTATTAGGACCAAATGGTGCTGGAAAGACAACAACCTTGAAAGTTTTGATGGGGCTTTTAGATCCAGATTCAGGAACTGCCAACGTCTTTGGAATCAATTCGGTTTCTGATCCTATTGAGGTTAAAAAAAGAGTAGGTTATGTTCCTGAAGAACAACTTCTCTATAATTCGTTAACGTCTCGAGAAATCCTTGAGTTCGTGGCATCAATCCGTGGCCTCGATTATTTTCATGCAAAAAACCGAGTGACCGAGATGGCTCGTGCACTTGATTTTACGAATCACTATGATAAACCAATTGTGACACTATCTCAAGGGAATAAACAGAAGGCAATGCTTCTCATAGCAATGTTACATGCTCCTGATTTGCTAATACTCGATGAACCTTTCTCTGGGCTAGATGTTAGAACAACTCGTATAATGAAGGATGTTGTTCGTATTCATACAGAAAAAGGTAGGTCAGTATTGTTAAGCACACACATAATGGAGATGGCGGAGGGTTTGTGTGATCGTGTTGGTATTATTGATGAAGGTGTTTTAGTAGCAGAAGGAACCCTGGAAGAACTTCGGAGTCAAGCAGAATCTGAAGGAGCTACGCTGGAGAATGTCTTTCTGAAATTAACAGGTGAAGAAGAGGAAGTCAGAGAGGGCGTTGTAACATTACGGGAGGCTTTGGACAGTTGAGTTTTCGTGAGCGTTGGAAGATTGCAGGTACCATCGCTCAGGAAATTAGATTTTATGGGTTGCTAGAAGCCAATCCTTCCAATCTTTCTAGAATCAAAGAGAAACCTGAACGTGTTGTTAAACAAATTAAGAGAAGTGCATCATGGAATGCAATCCTGACAGGGTTTGTCATCATTATGATTGGTATTATAATGGTTGCGTCAGTATTAATCATTGGAATACCTGGTGAACTCGAACTGACTTTTGCCATATCGCTTGGAATCTTCCTTGGTCTGGGTTTTGTAATAATATTCTTTGTAAATCTAACCTCCGCAACCGGATTCTTCAATGCAGGTGCTATGCTCTTACCTTCTACATTGCCATTTAGCAGATCTGATTTGGAGGGATTGATGACCTTGGTCTTTGTACGAATATTCGTAGCTCCCTTCATCCTGCTTCTGATTATTTTTCCTTTAATAACATCTCTTGCTTTTGGGATTGTCACAGGAATCTTTGTTCTTGGAGCTTTAGCAACAACACTGATTTTATCTCTAGGTGCCTTAATCAGAGCAGCGGGATGGTTTTATCAGAAATCGCAGTCCGGTGACGAGTCAGCATTTTCAGTCATCATTCGAGTTGGGGCAGGCATAGGAATGACTCTCGGTATTCTCATGGCTTACGGCGCTATGAATTTTGTACCATATATTGTTGAATTTATCATCTTTGTTTCAACAGCTTTCAGTCCGGAAGTTCTGAGTATTTTTGCACTAATTTTCCCATTCTCCTTTGGATTCGTTGGGTCAATGTTGACGTATGGTTTTGTGTTCTCTCTCCCAACAAACACTATTGCTATTGCTGCATCAGTCATCTATGTTTTTCTAGGTGTGCGAAGTTATCGTTCAAGCGGTCGAATACTACGCTCTCTTGCATTAGGTGGTGTGCCTATGGCAGTAGCAACCACTACAAAGCCAATCGATCTGCGTATCTCTTCAACAATTCCTGCCCTTATTAGAAAAGATATCCGAGTCGCGACTCGGAGTCTTGGTTCAATTATGCTCCTTGTGTTTCCTTTTCTCATGATCTTTGCAATCCTTCCTGCTTTATTCATGGGATACACTGAGTCCACTGTTATGCGGAGTTTTTCGGTATTAATGGTGGTGGGATATGCAACAGTGTTTGCAGGTCTCTCAATGATGGGGCTACTTGGGCTTGATACACAGGGAGCGTCCGTGTATGAAGGATTACCACTTCAAACAAGACAGGTTCTTAACTCGAAGATAACCGTCTTCGCCATTTCTTATGTGGTCACATTATTGATTGTCTTCGTATTACTCCTCTCTAGTCGCTTAATTTCACCATTTCTTCTGTTCATACCATTATTTCAACTACCTTGTGCGTATTCGATTGGTGGTGCTGTAGGTGGTGCAATTTATAGGATACGTGGTGGCGGTCGGGTAACATCAGTAAATCTTGTAGGTGATCAAGTAGTATCACTAACAGCCCTGATAGTAAGTGC
>JBHLOX010000066.1:3156-14943 GCA_048940045.1 Promethearchaeota archaeon | reverse complement strand
GAGCTCTATGAGATCACTGTGAAGGGGATCCACAAGATTCCTGGAATCAAGGACACTCAGACAGCTGTGGTCGAGAAGATAATGACCATATAAATGCTTGAAAAATTTCCTAAGCAATCACGTTTTTATCTTACCAAAATCATGCATGGTTACGGGACGTGGTTTAATTGGATGAGGTTGTAATTTCTGGACTAACAAAGAATTTTGGACATCTAGTTGCTGTCAATCAAATGGAACTTAGCATCCCTGCAGGAACCATCTTTGGTTTGCTTGGTCCGAATGGGGCAGGCAAATCAACAACAACTCGACTTCTTAGTACATTGTTACGTCCAACTAAAGGAACCGCTGTCGTTGGTGAATTTGACATCATAGAGAACCCTGTCAAAGTTCGGGAGATAACTGGCGTGCTCCCAGAAGAGGGCAACCATACTGTCTATCCTGCAATGACAGCTTATGATAATCTGCAGTACTTTGCAAGGCTCTACAGTGTGCCTGAAGAAGAGATCCCTGAGCGTATCGAAGAGCTTCTCACATTCATGGATTTGTGGGATAGGAAGGATGACAAGGCTGGTGAGCTTAGTACAGGAAATAGGCAACGTCTTGCATTGTGTAGGGCGATACTTCACAGACCCAAGGTGCTTCTCCTTGATGAGCCAACCTCCGCTCTTGATCCCATTGCAGCAAAACGGGTTAGAGATCTCATACTAAATCTTGCTGAGCGATATAAGCAGACCTTCTTCATAAATAGCCACAACCTTCCTGAGGTCCAGAGGGTATGTAATCGGATTGCCATAATTGACGAAGGCAAAATCCTTCTTGAAGGAAATACCCAAGAGCTTCGTTCTAAACTCCTGACAAAACAGGAGTTCAGAGTGCGAATAGTTGGAGACGTTATGAAGGCGGAATCCATAGCAAATTCAATGGACTTTGTTGAAAATGTTAAACGAGAAATAGATTCGATAATTCTGACTATTGAAGACCCGGTTGAGAACAACTCTGCTCTGATGCAAGCTCTGTTGTTCGCCGGAATAAAGATAGTGGAATTCTCAGAAGAAGAGGCTACACTTGAAGATCTCTATCTAGAGGTCTTGAAGGGAGGTCATCAGCAATGAACAAGTCCATGACAGTAGCAAAGACTGATTTCAAAAATGCATTGGACCTGAAGTTCGTAAAACTAGGCTTGATTATGTCTGTTGCATTTGCACCCATCCTCATCTTCCTATTGGTTGGAGGTTTATTGATGCTGGCTCCACCCGATGAAGTAGAGATAGTCATGCTAATCATTGGTCCAATGGTTCCAGCTTTCCTGGGGATATTCTCGATAATTCCTACTACAATGATATCAGCCAATGCACTTGTAGGGGAGAGGGAGATGAATACCCTAGAACCCCTTCTCTGCACTCCACTTACTGACAGAGAGCTGTTATGGGGGAAGACAATGGCGGGTGCAATTCCAAGTCTGATTATCCTAGTAAGTAGCACAGTTATTTCAGTCACTAGTGTTGCGCTTCTAACATTAGTCATGGGAATGCCCATTCTAATCATATTAGACTTGCCTGGAATTTTCCTGCTTTCTACTGCAGTCCCAATAATGATTTTCGCAGTAGTTGCAATCATGATTATCGTCAGCGGCCGTGTGACAAGGGTATACGAAGCCTATCAGCTAACAACGGGAGTAATCGTAGTATTCATGATCCCAATGCTACTACCAATGTTTGGATTCGAAACCGGTCTTGTTGGGGATTTAGTTTGGTTTTCAAACATCGTCACGTTGATACTTGCTCTAGTCATATTCGTGATTGGCTGGGCTGTGGCACTGAGGTTGTTCAACAGAGATAAATTGGTATCAATGGTCTAAGAAAGAAAGGAGCTCTATGCTCTTTTCTTTTTACTCTATTTTCTTCAAGCCCACGGGATACCTTCCAGCGAGGTCTCGATAGATGGCTTTGAATCGAGATAGTTCTTCTTTGTGATGGTCCTGGACATCACCTATTACTTTTGCTGGAACTCCTACTGCTATTTTTCCGTCAGGCACCTCAAATCTTGCCCTGACTACCGCTCCTTCTCCAACAATCGCCCATTCTCCCACGACCGAATAATCTGAAACTATTGCACCCATGCCGATGACTGCCTCATCCTTCACTGTAGCGTTATGGATGATACACCCATGTCCAAGAGTCGCATTATTTCCAATAACAGTGAGTTCATCAGGTCGAGCATGGATAATGACATTGTCTTGTATACTGGTACCAGTGCCCACCCGAATCTCACCATAGTCTCCTTTCACAACAGCCCCTGGTGCTATGTAACACTCTTCTCCAATAGTGACTTTTCCAATCACAGAGGCTGAGTGACTCACGTATGATGTTTCACCAATAACAGGTATCCTCTTCTCGAACTCATAGACTGCCATAGAAGCACCATTCCAAAGATAATCTACAGCTGTTATTAGGTTGAAGGTAGGTGAAAATGAAAATTGATGTCCTCCGAAACGTTAAAGTTTCGGCTATCCAAACGGTTTGATGGTAGTCATCGTTCGGTAGAGAGTGTTGAACTGTGAACAAAGACAAAGATACACCGATCTTTCCCATTCTGCGAGGTGAATCTGTCAGTGAGGCGGGAGAGTTCTCTGGAAGAGTTGTGATAATTTGTAAGCCAGAAGATCTTGAAAGAGAGTGGGTAGCAAATTCAATTCCAGTCCTTCATTGTGACCTTGAAGCTTACTTCAATGAAAATCCAGCTGCAATGGACGATTTGTTCAAAGAAGTGACGGCAGTCATTGCTGAATTTGGAGAATCAATTAGTCAGTTTGCAACTTATGCAACCCAGCATGGAGCTATAGCTATTGTCAAGGTGAATGATGCGACATATGTTCTAGAAGATGATATGCACATTCGTGTTGAGGCAATCGAGAATCAAGGTGATATATTCTTCATTGATTAGACTCTCTAAAGGACTACTCAAATATCGCTTTAAGCATCAAGGCTTTATACCGCCATAGTGCTGAAGCGTTTGAGAGGGAGATCTCATGAGCAAATTGGAGGAGGTTTCGTCGAAACAACTCATCTTGATAAATAGCTTCGAAGCGAAACTGAACCATCTCCAAGTCCTTGTTTTCAACCTACTCATCAGCACGGTATACAATCTCTGCCTCTGGTTTATTTGTTCAGCAGCCCATAATGTGCTCTCAGCCCTATTGTTATTCGGCTCTCAAATGGCGATAGGTTTGCCAGCCATAAGAGCATTCTATGATCTTGGGGTATCAAACAAGGAAAAGCTCCATTTCATTGACCCTCCCGATGCCAGTGGAAGAGAACCTACTCATGAGGTCGTTATCCACCCTAAAGAAATCTCCCTTATTTTCGAAAAGTTAGATCTCCAAATCCACAAGTATGATGATGGAAGCTTGGACGATCTAAGAGACCTTGCGTGGTTTGGGATTCTGGTTTGGGCTGCAATCTCATCTACTCTCTTCTACTTTGAGATCGGTGGATATCCCCTATGTTTTGCAGGAACTCTGGTTTTTATTCTGACAACACTTGGTAGCTATTTGAGTGGTTATTGGAGCCAGCGCAATATAGGATTTGAAGATGATCTAAGCCATCTCCAGTACTATGTTGAGAGACGATTCAAGAGTATAGATGAAGTAATCCCTGATAGAGAGTACCGACTCAGCGTTCATGTAATGGAAAAGCGTCATTCTTTGGTGATAATGGAGTTCACTCTTGAAATCGATGGCGAAAACATTGTTCTAATTTACCACATTGGGTTTCCATCGCGCGAAAAAGAACGAATTGTAGTTAGAGGAAATAATGATCTCCTAGAATTTGTTTATGCTGAATCACTCCGGTCACAAATCATCTCAGAGAATAATTGGACTACAGAAAGGATTACCACTCCCAGTAACTCTGTTATAGTTGTGAACGAATCGTCAGACTTTTCGGTGTCTAACAGGTCATCATTTGTATCAATGCCCTCTATGATTGATGACTCTTCAAAGACAACCGCACAGACTTTTCTTGAAATCCTATCATTCACGAAATCGAAATCTCTTATCTAAACCAATACGATATCCATAAGAGGCCACGCACCACAACGAGGTTACCTGGAGAGGACTATCTAGTTGAAGGTCAAGCTCAAGATAGAAACCCAATGGCTTGAACTAGAACGCAAAAGTATGGCCAAGATGTTACGTGACTATGAACAGTGGGAACGTGAAACTCTCAAGAAAGCACAAGAGGCAATGGACCTTCGTAGCCTCAGAGAGGTCTTCTATGAATTGGGTGATAGATGGGAGTTTGATCAAGCAACTGGGGCATGGCTCTCAGAAGGTAAACCTCTAGATGCTGTTGGTTTCATTCTTAAGATGCCTGGCTTTGAACCATCAAAGGAACGATACGTCCTCTATGCTGTGATGGCATATTCAAAAGGGTTCACTCAGCAATTTGATCATCTTGGCGATAAAGAACGGATAATCGTTGAGCTTGACAAGAAATCCGATCACCTCTCTGCATGGTCAACAACAGGTCATGGAGCAATGGACCTCTTTCCAACCGATTTATCATCATTCAAGTCACTAGAGAATGCCCTTCAGTCTTGCTTCTTGGTGGCTCAACCCGGAGACCATGCACTCAGAATTGAATGTCCAGAATCCTCAGGTTTTGCAGAGAAGCTGACAAAACGTCTATGGGACATTGCTGGTGGAGGAACAACTTTTGATGTGCAACCTATAGATGTTGTAACTTCAACTGATATCGAAGACTGTCTCGATTTCAAATTTCATCGATACGCAAAATCGGTGGTTGCATTAGATAGGATTTGGAAGGAGCTTAGCGGCGGTGCTGTAGAGAGAGCGAAAGAGAAGGTTCTGGATAAAATACCGGATCATATAGAAGAAAAAGACCGGTTGACATTGCGGAAAATCGAGGGACTTCTTCATGTTCTTTGGTTCCGACCCCCAGCTGAACAACTACCAGCCATTACCAAGATGCATGAAGAACTAGCATATGAGCCGACGCCAACAGAAGTGCAGAAGATACTTGTTCCCTACATAGGTGAACTTGCCTATGCTCTGACAGATATCATAGAGAAATCGAAATACCTGAAGTGGAAATCTGTTATTGAAAAGAAAGACTTCAGTAGCAGTGATGCCTTCAAGGGGCTGGACCTGACCCAACTGGCAAAAGAAGCATTTGCTGTTGCTCTAGAAGATATCTTACATGAACATACATTGGCATACATCGGCTATCCTGAGAAAGCAACTATGAAGGATAAGGTGCTTCGTGTACTACTCAGCACAATCATTCTCCCAATACGCATTGGAACCTCTTTCAGACAGAATGTCTTCCGATGGCTCAGTAATATCATTCACAAGATCAGTCCTCCCAAAGAAGATGAACCTAACAGTGAAACCGACTCCCTAGATTCTACAGACACAACTAGTCAAGATTCTACTACTTAGGGAATAAGCCCAAAAGTTCAGACACCTCTCCAATAACATATGTCCCCTGTGGCGCTTTCTTGGCTTCTTCCTTATCAGCCCACGTTGTCAGAATTGGAACCATTCCAGCCCGCATGGCTGCCTCAACATCTATGTCAGCTCTGTTTCCGACATAGACACAACGGAGGGGATTGACACCTATCTCTTCTGAAGCAAGAATTAGTGTAAATGGGTTGGGCTTTGCGTAACCTGGAACGGCTGTCCATTGCACCGTGTCAAGATAGTCAAGGATCCCCCATTCTCTCAATAGATTTGTGGGATCATCAGTTCGTCGAGTGCAAATCCCAATTTGATATCCCCTATTGTGAAGCTCGATTATTGTGTCTTTTCCATCTGGTCTGATGGTTTCCCAGGTTTTCAGATGTCCTTTCCATTCCATCTCAATAGCGACTAGTACTTCATCTGTGAGCCCCTCTATCCCCAATGCTTCAAACATCACTCTATTTGCATCCGTCCAGTGCTCAACCTCATTCCCGAAATGAATGTCCACATCACGTTCTATTTGGTATAGTGTAAACCATTTGTCAAACTTCTCATGTGCTGTGCGAATATCATCATCTGTGAATTTTGACAAATCAATTCCAGCACTATAAGCCACTTTTCTATTCAGACCAATGAACGAATCATTGACTTGTGTTATCGTCTTGTGCATGTCAAATAAGACCGCTCTTGTTAGTTTGAATCTAGCTTTCTGCTCTCCCATGTAGATCAGGACTAATTATGACATTAAAAAAGGTGTGATGTTTGAAACTCAGACTCAACTTACATTGCGACATACTCAATAAGGATATGATATAAACGGTGCATCCTAGGAGCATCACGCAATGTCACGGATTGGGATAATAGGAAATGGTGTGGCAGCTACGACAGCTGTCCGCGAAGTTCGAAACAATGATCAGACTCTAGAGATTGATGTCTTCACCGATGAGCGACATCCTTACTACCCACGCCCCAACCTCATCGACCTAGTTGCGAATCGTCGGACTATAGAGGAAACAATACGACATGATCTCGATTGGTATGAGAAGAACGATGTTGACCTCTATCTCTCTACACCAGTTTTTCAGATTGATACAAAGAAGAAGAGAGTAATTTCTACAAGCGAGGATTATGGTGATTATGACTCAATACTCATTGCTGTAGGCTGCAGACCCTTCATCCCTCCCTTCGAGGGTCTTTACAAGAATAATGTTCATGTTATCAGAACCCTAGATGATGCCCTAGATATCAGAGAGGCTGTGAAGGGGGCTGGAAGGGAAATCGTCATTGGTGGAGGAGTCCTAGGGATTGAGTTGGCTGCTGCAATGAAGGAGGTAGGTGGTGAACCTATCGTGGTCGATTATGATAAACGTCTACTACCACTCCAATTGGACGACCAAGGAAGCAAGGTTCTGACCAAACTAATAGAGAGGATGGGAATCCAAGTTCTCACCGGATATGAGTGCAAGGGAATCACTGGTGAAGAAGACGCCACCGGTATCGTATCAGCAAAGGGTGATGAGATTAAGGGGGATTTAGTTGTCATTGCCACTGGAGTTAGATCAAACACTATAATTGCGAAGAACTCGAGCATTGATTACCATCATGGCATAACAGTGGATGACTATATGCAGACGTCCGCGAAGAGTGTGTTTGCAGCAGGTGACTGTATGGAGTGGAACAATGAGTGGTATGGGATTATCCCATGGGCGACAGCTACAGCACGAATTGCAGCTCAGAACATGATTGAATTCGGAAGTGCGAAGTTTGAGGGTATAACACCTTCCAATCAATTACAAGTTGTGGGGGTTGACCTGACCAGTATTGGACTTATTCACCCAGACTCGCCTGAGTACGAAACCATTGTTTCAGTTGACGAGGAAGCAGGGAAATATTTCAAGGCTGTCCTGAAGGATGATGTGATCGTGGGTGGAATCGCCCTCGGAAGTCGCAAAATTGCTCTCAAGCTTCGTAGTCTGATCATGAAGGGTGACACGGTGTCTGAGATCAAGCAGTCCCTCTTTGATGATGCCTAGGTCACCTCAACAAGTGGTTGCCTTCCTTTTCCTTGAGGAGTCAGTGAGATGATGCGATCTGTGGCTCCTTTCATTTCTTCCATGTGTGTTACGACAAGCACCTGCTCAACAACATCGAGCCGTGCAATCGCCTCTGGTAACCATCGTCTTCTCTGTGTGTCAAGGCCAGCTCCTGGTTCATCAAGCACTATGAGACCAGGTGGTGGTCCTGTGATTGAGTGTTTCTGCAACGCAGTGTTGACTGCAACACGGAGCGCAAAGTTGACACAGACATCTTCCCCGCCCGATGCTGCCATCAAAGAGACCCTGTTTCCCTGCAGGTCGTAGAGAGCGACCTCGTAGTCGTCATCAATCACTAGGTCAGAATAACGGTCTCCGAAAATCTCTCGAAAGAGGATCCTTGCCTCGTTTCTAATGTGGGGTCGCAACTGACTCTCAGCAACATCTGGAATTGTTTCGAGCAACACTTCGAGATACTTTGCGACTTCAGACTCCTCTTTCAATTCCTCAGGTCTTTCTGAGAACTCAGGTGACTCAATCTGCGTCTGAATAGCTGAGAGTGATTCGTTCACCTTTCGGATGACATCTCTTACTTTCTTAATCTTGGCTCCATTCTGTTCGAGTTCCTTTAGGGCCTTTAATGCTGCATCAACCTCTTTCTGATCCGGAAGGTGTCCTTTAATTTCCTCTAACCTTTCTCGGGACCCCAGAATGGTCTTTATCTCCGCGTCGATCTTCCGAACCTGCTTATGGACCTTGGCACTCTCTTTGTCATAGATAGACAATCCCATCATACCATAGAGGTCCGTTCTTCTGCTTTTTGGAGCTAATCGGGAGAGTCTGTCTATCTCTCCCTGACGAACATATGTAAGAGCGGAGAATGCATGTCTATCCATCCCAAGAAGTTCAACAATATGGTTATCGACACGGGTCACACCACTTGTTTCAGGGTTCTTGTCTTTACCAAGGAATAGGTCTGCTTTGGTTTCACCAGGATGAATCGTCCGAACCACTCTGTATGTCCTTCTGTTAATTGGAGCTACAAACTCTAGCTCAACTTTAGCTCTCTTGCCTCGGTGGTTTATGAGCTCCTCAATCTTAGGGACCTTCTTCTCCTTCCGGGTGACAATGCGGAAGAGAGCGAACTCAATGGCCTCAAGGATTGAGGTCTTTCCACTGCCATTTGGACCAACGATTGCTGTTGAACCAGTGTCGAAGATGAACTCCTGATTCTTGAAGACCTTGAAGTTCTGGAGCTTCAGACGACGGATCATCCCATACTACCTCCGAGATATTTGGGCATAATCTCCCGTATCTGTTCCATTCGTGCATCCTTGGTCTGTTTCATATACTCGAGAATTGAGGCTTCTACATCAAGTGGTTCTGAGAGAGTCACTGGTCTTGCACCCATGGATGACCAGTTTGGCTCGATGTGCAGAAAGAGTGGGTCCAGCTTCTTCTCTCCATACTGGAGGATTTCAGCTCGTTCAATGCTCTTCTCAGTTTCTGAGTCGATGAGTCCATTAACCTTCATGATGATGATCGGTTTGGTCTTCTTTGGTGACAGCCTATCAAGCGACTTTCTCAATGAGTTATTCGCCTCTTCTGGTCCCATCCCAGTGATGTCAACACCAGTGACGAACTTGAACTCACGTACATCGTTGAGCTGTTGAGATGTGTATTCATTTCCGGTAGCATCTATGTCCATAACAATGAGTTTCTTACGGCCTCCCATTTCGCGATCCCAATTTACAAAACAAGTGGACCCAGGTCTTCCAATGTCGTATTCCTCATCTAACCAGAAATTGTGTTTGTGTCCGCAACCATAGTAGTTGAAATATACCGGAAGGTTCTCTTTTGGTATCTGAAGGTCATGTGTGAAAAACAGGGCTATCTTCTCTTTTGGTTTTGCGGAATTAATGAAATGCTCAAGTTGTTGAGGAGCTGTCCATGCCACTAGATGTATCTCCACCTCTTTACCATCGAAGGTTTCTGTGATGGTCGTGTAGGGTCCAGATCCTGTGGAAACAATGAGTTCCATTGTTTCGAGCCCTCGAAGCGGACTGTATGCATATCGATAGCCATAGGGCACATCATGATTTCCATCAATGACTATTAGACACACCTTATCCTTGAGGCTCTTGAACAGCTCAATAACGAATATCAAATCCTCATTCTGAGGCAACGGGGAGTGAAACAGGTCTCCAGTATGAACCAATATATCAGGAGAGTGTTTTATGGCCATGTCTACGGCTTTCTTGAAACACTTCCGCGCATCCTCTCTCCTCTCTGTCAACTGAAACATGGAACTTCCCAGATGCGAGTCAGAGATATGGGCGACACGGACCAATAATACTCACCACCCTTTCAAAGGCACATTGTGAAGGGTGGTATTTGAATCATCTCGTCTGATAATGTCCACTGGGTTGTTTAAATCGTTGAAGCTTGAATGATTTGGTGGATTCCTACTTCTCGGGCCTTAAATTGCATGAAATATAACAAACTGCTGTCGATCCTTGTTAGGAGGCCGTCTATATGGTTCAAACAACAATACAAGAGCGCGCCCAATCCACAAAACAAGAACAATCCCTGTGGTCAACAATGAACTTACTGACAGTTAGTGGAATAATGTTGGCCATAGGAATAGTCTGGCGTGTCGTCGATCAGTTCGTACTTGGTCTTGGCGACACATGGATGAACATTATGCCCTCGAAACTCTTCCCATTCCTGATTATAATCGGATTCTTCTGGAGATATCGCAGAAAGGAAATTGATTCCGTCTTGGGATTATCTCGGAACCAGCTTAGAATCCAACTTGCCGTCGGAATTGTCATGGGTGTGTTGATCTCAGGTCTGATTGACATAGGAGGAACTGTGATCTATAGTCTTTTTCTTGATCCCTCCTATCCTCTTGAGCTACACATCCTGAATGTAGAGCTACTTGGATACATGTTTCTCTTCTTCTTGACAAATGCATTATTGGAAGAAACTCTATTCAGAGGATTGTTGCAGAATTCTCTCAAAACTCGATTTTCAGCAAATGCCGCTATTGCTCTATCAGCAATTGCCTTCGGTTTTTGGCATGCTGGATGGCCACTTTTGTATGGAAGTCCTGCAAGAGAAGTACTCATGCAGGTTTCAATGATGGTTTTCTTTACCTCTATTCTCGGTCTCCTCTTTGGTATCTATTATGAGCGATTCAGTTCTGGAAAATCACTCATAGGAGTGATAGTGGCTCACACAATCTTCAACTTTGTAAATGAGGACTTCAAGATTGGACCCGAGCCCACAATGCAGGGGCCGGATATGGCATTTGTTACACCCGGCTTACTTGGTGTCACGCTTGTTATGTTCGTGATGACCTTCTCAGTCTTCTTCTTTGTCTATGGAAGATACAAGATAGAGCAGGTTGCATCTCTCTGGAGTCGTATTAGTATTAGAGCAAAGAACATTGTGCCCGGTCCCTCTAGAACCAAAGCTACCGTTAATGATAATAAAAGTGAGGAATGATAATTATGCAGACAGGTACAGAATTGGTAATCCTCTCAAGTTTAGCTACAATAGCACTGTCGGGAACAATTGGAGTTTATTTATTGCGACTCTGGCGTTCTCAATCAACTCGTTTGATGACAGACCTTCCACTGGTTTTTGCAATCACAACTATTGCACAAGCTGTCCAAATCTTCATTGGACAAGCTCCAAATTATGGATTAATCGAAGCATCGATGGAACTGTTTCGAATCAGAGCAATCATCATCTGTTTTTCAATTGTTCCCATTCTGGGTGCTCTACTACAGATTTGGGCTCCGAGGATTCAGAAATATCACAACAGGATTGTGCTTCTAGTTTCAGCTATCTGGGTGGCTACGACTCTCTTGGGTCCAACTGAGGAGTTCATCATGATTATGGTCATCCCCTGGATTCTAGTTTTCGGAGTATTGATGTTGATCACTTTCATGATCACCTGGAAAACTGGTAGACTGAAAGAAGTTCGAAGTGACCTTATGATTGTGTCAATCATATTCGGAATGGCTAGTCAATCGCTTCGAGTACCTCTTTTGGGTTCAGCACTATTCTATATCCCTGATGTATTCTTCATGCTGTCCATGTTGTTCATCGCGATAGCATTTGGAAATCCATGGTACAGAAGAGAAAATAGCAGAAGAGAGCCCACATTTACCCAAACTGAGATTGAAGTGACTGTGGACTACTAGAGAAAAAAGTGGTGGAAGTCTTCGCTTCGATTAAGAGAGCGAAGAACCTCTTTCTTTT
>JBHLOX010000066.1:0-3056 GCA_048940045.1 Promethearchaeota archaeon | reverse complement strand
AGTAGTCTTAGTTGATATTTGCTTACCATTGTTATGCACTCCCTTCAATTATCTCTGCAGTGAGTGGATCAGGTTTTGCCTGGATATGGGTCCTCTCAATGATGCTTTCTGTATGGGACATCTCCACCTTCTTCACGAGGGTGGGTCCAAGTGAGCCAAACTCTTGTACGTATTTGAACTCGCCATTGTTTCTTCCGACGCACTCATCAAATGCCTGTGCAAACTCTCTTAGGTTCACATCGTTGTTGAACATGACTTCTATGACATAGTTCGCTAAACCCTCTCCAATCCTACCATAGACATGATAATCCAATATCTCTGCTCCGGTCTGCTTGGTCGCATAAGCAACACCTTCAGTTACATGGGCATCAGACAGCTTCTCACCTGTGAGATTGACTGACTTCCCTTTCCGTCCAATCCTACATACAGAATATGGGTCTGTGTCCTTGAAGGTCATCACATCACCAATCCTGTATCGGGTGTATCCCATCAGGTTAGTAAGGACTAGCTCGTATCTATGTCCCTTCTTGACTTCCGCTAGAGGAATGACTGTTGGGTTATCTTTGTCAATTTCAGACTCTGGAATGAACTCGAAGTAGTTGATGTGTGGTAGTAGTTGTATCCCATTGTCAGTATGCTTGAGTAGAGTGGTTCCATAAAGTCCCTCGGAACCAGCGTAGTTGTCCCAGAGAATCGCATTGGGCAAAGTCTTCTTCAGCCATGATTTGTATGGATCAGCATCGACACCAGTGGCACCGACCATGATTAGGTTGGGCCAGAGTATGTTTAGGTCGAGAGTCCCGTTATCGCTAAGTGCCTCTCTGATTCTTGCCTCATGTTTTGTGCCTTTGAACTCGTCAAGAAGACTTGGACCATACTCATTCTGCATTCGCCGAATGAATGCGAAGATGAGAGTTGTTATGCCGCCGAGAGAGGTGATGTTCTCTGTGACAGCATATTTCGCATACGCCCAGAGTTTCTCACTCATCTGTGTCATATTGAATATCTCTTCTCCTGGTTTGATCAACTTCTTGAGCAGGGCATTTGCGATCATCTCACGAGAGATCCCTGTCATATACCCGAGAGGTATTCCATTGATCTCCCCAAACCTTGCTGGTGCAGCGAAGGTTAGCATTGTGCCATCGAAGACCTTATTGTTACCCTTCTTGGCGTTGATGAACGACATCAGGAACAACATGCTCCCTCCCGTGTAGTCGCTCAAACCCGCCTTGCTTATGGGCAACGCCTTCGGTTTCCCAGTAGATCCACTACTCTGGACATACCATATCACAGGGTCTGCTGTAATGATAGGTTGTTCAGGTGTTGTATGAATCTGTTCCCAATATGGTTTCATGGTGTAGTAATCATGAAGCGGTACAGTTTCACTAAATTGCTCGGGTGTCCGGATGTTGGCAAAGTTGTTGTCCTTTCCAAATCTGGTATGACTATGTACTTCAAGAATTGACATGAACTTGTCCTCTGTTAGACTGATTGGATTGTACAGGATTTCAGCAATCGTCTTTGCCTTCCTCTTCGCCAGCAGCGGAATGAGCTTGCTGATCACTCCCATCAGAGAACCACCCCTCCCTGTGATTCCTCCATGCGAAATGACCAAATTCCGTTCTTTCGATTCGACATCTAGTCTTGCCTCCCGGTTTCAGGAGCTCTCTCCCAAAACCGTATACTCTAGGCATAGACAATGGAAACTAAGTGTCCTCTGTCCACTAAACTTACAAACTATGAATCGAGTAGAACAACGATGAAGGTTCGATAATGGTGGCGCTTTGATAATAAGGGCTCATATCTCTTATTTGAGAATCTAGAGGTCCATTCAGTTTTTGTTTCCTTTCGCTGGGGTCAAATGTGCAACTTACTGATGCTGACTCTGCTGAACTCCGATAGAACTTGTAAATCGAGTCCGTGAGAAAGGAAAATAAGTTGTCAGCTCAACCAATTTGTGAGGGTAGAGTTTCCTTGAAGAATACCTGGAGTATTGCTCTGCTTGCAATCTTGACATTTGGATTCCTGAACGGAGCAACATCTACGCTATTGACGGGCAACACTATTGATCTGTTTGGTTCCAATCCCAGAGGTTTAGATGTAACTGACCCCCTAGTCTTCTCAACCCTGACTGGACTCAGAGATTATGATGAGATTGTTTCAGTGGGACTTGACAATGCTGGTAATATCTATGCAGTTGGGAACATCAGACAATTCGTTGATTTGAATTATGACCTCGATTGCTACCTCTACAAAATAAACGGTAGTGACTTCACCCTAGTGTATGAAAGAACATTTGGTGGGTCTGAAGCAGATACCGTGACAGATATGTTCGTAGACCCTTCTGGAAAAGTGTACATAACTGGAAACACACATTCGCCTGATTTTCCCATACAAAATGCATACTGCAACACATTTCAGAATGGCACTGATTGCTTCATCATTTGCTTTAGTACAGAAGGAGAGATCATATTCTCAACGTTTCTTGGGGGGCAAGAACCAGACTATGGTGAATCCATTTTTGTGGACGATGAAGGAACGATTTATGTGACGGGAGATACTGAATCATGGGATTTTCCTTTAGTCAATTCATATAGTAACTATTCTGGATGGTCAGATGTATTCGTAGCAAAATTGAATTCGACAGGTAATGGTCTACACTATTCAAGCCTCGTTGGGGGAGCGGAGGGAGATGTGGGAAAAGGAATAACAGTGGACTCACAAGGCAATGTATACGTTGCAGGCGTAACAATATCTGAGGACTTCCCAACCATTAATGCATATGATGAAACTTCAGGAGAACTAAGTAATATTGGTCCGAACGAATGCTTTGTATTCCGGTTGAATTCCACTGGTAACGGTTTGATATTTTCAACCTTTTTTGGGGGAAGTGGATCAGAAGGTTTCTATGATATTGAACTCGATTCAGAGGGGCATATTTGGGTGTGTGGTTATACTGAATCCAATGATTTTCCAACTATGAATAGTTTCCAGAATTATAGCGATGATTTGGATGGTATCATCTTTGAACTCAGTGCAAATGGTAGCGTTCTATT
>JBHLOX010000220.1:0-3682 GCA_048940045.1 Promethearchaeota archaeon | reverse complement strand
GGACGAGTGTACCAGGATCTCACCAAGTAGAATACTATCAGATATTTCGATCACTTCAACAAATGAGTGGAGTTGAAATGGTTCAACCCATCATGACCATCAGTCAGCGGGGATCCAGATCAACAATTGACCTTACAAGAAATTGGGAATATGAAGAAGGAGTTTGGAACGTGAAACCAGAAGAGGTTGATATTCGGCAATATCTCCCTCCTTAATTCGTATCATAAGTTGATTTCGCCCTCACCAAGATATCAACCCCCCTCTTCCTTACCCCCTGAGGGGGTCCGAAGACAGCTAAGGACACACCTAGTTCTTCTAGAGCTTTCATATAGACACCGAGCTGTTCAGCGGTCCCACAGAAGGCAAACCTCTGCAGGATTTCTTTCCCCAGTGACTTGACAACCTCTCTATCAATCTGTCCTCGATTCTTCAACAGCTTTTGTGCTGCTTCAATCCGGTCACTGAGCCCGAATGTTTCACTGACCACTCTACCCAGACCAACAGCAACCATTGCAGCAGATGATGATATTCCTGGATTATTCTCTATATCTTGACAATCTCCAACAAATGTTGGTGGAAAAACACCTAGTTGGAAGTTGCTTGGAATGGTTCTCTTGATTTGCTTTATGCCCCATTCCACCATCTCAGGGTCTGAATAATTAAGCAGAACACCATCTGCCTTCAATGATGTCTTAATCATGAATGGACCCTGAGCCCCAAGAAACACAGTAAATCTATGTCCTATCTCCGATACTCCAAGTTTAATCTCCTCAAGAGCGCGTGCAGTCTTGTTCACCATTAGCTTTGTTGAATATGAAACTCCTACACTAGCCAGAGCATGTTTATCTCCAGGTCCAATTAAAAGATCGAAGCGGTTGCCATAACTGTCGATCAACGTTGACATGAACTGTACTATATGTGATGAGGAGTAAAGAAGTGGACTTATCAACCCGACCCCTATTCTACATGAAGTGGTTCTCTCTGCGATTGCAGCGGCCACAATCGGTGCATATCTGATAGCAGGAAAATCAGTCACCCATACTTGGTCGATTCCTCCCTCATCAGCGACCTCTGCTTTTCTTAGAGTGTCTTCTATCCTATCTCTAACATTCAGGGCAACTCCCCACTTCACGACACACCCCTCCTCGATTCAACCTCTGCAAATATCTCTTCCAGAGCTTCTCTCCAATCTCCTGAAAATGGTGGTCCAATTACTACTTCCGTAGCCCCAATATCTGCTACATCTTCGAATCGGTCAACCATATGTTCTTTTGTTCCGCTTATAGAAAAAACATCAAGAAGCTCATCATCAATGAGTTTGGCCCCCTCCTTTGGGCTGGATGCAGCCACTGTTTCCCGGACTTGATTCATCTTCTCTCTATCCACCGCGAGCATGTCCAAGACTGGGTCTGGTGTGTCTGCAATCACCAATGCAACAACCTTTCGAGCAACTTTCTCCTTAATCCCCTTAAAGGTTGGAATTGTGGGAACCCAAATTACTTTCTCAACATCATCTTTTTTTCTTCCAGCCTGTTCAGCAGCATCATTGACTATCTTGATTGCGTAGCTTAGGTAGTCAAAAGGTCCTGATAGGATGACTCCATCAGCTATCTGTCCTGACAGTTTCAACATCTGGGGACCTCTTACACCCAGGAAGATGGGAATCTCTAATGGTTCCACCTGATTTAGGCTAAAGCCTTGAAGCAAGATATTCTCAGTTCTGGTGTCAACTGCTTCTCCAGCCCATAACTTCCTGAGAGTCTGCACAGACTTCCGAAGTTCAGTGACTGGTTTCTCAATCTTGATTCCATATTTCTCCAAGTCTTGGATGCCGCCTATACCAAGACCATATGCGAATCTTCCTGCTCCAATCTCGTTTAGAGTGAATGCGGCGCGAGCGAGTGTAGAAATGTTGTGAACTGTGACAGGTATGATGCCTGTTCCAACTCGAACCTCACTTGACTGAAGCAGTGTCGCTGCAGTCAGTACAAAAGTTTCTTGACCAAGTGCAATATCTTCCCCCACCCAAATGCTTTTTGCACCAAGAGAGTTTGAGTTCTGGGCAATCCACTTTGTCGCACTCACACCCATATGCGTAGTTATACCAATACTCACATCGTACGAGTCACTCATCTTGACCAAACCATTCCTTCCAATACATACCTATCTCAAATATGCACCTTTTGTTAGGGGATATGTATTTCTGTAAGTTCGAGTAGTCTATCATGATTACATTGGCACGTATTGTCTGGGGAATCACTGGTTCTGGTGACTTGGTTGATGAAACACTCAAGACTATGAAACAGCTGGAGAATGATGCTGACATTCGCCTCACCGTCATTGTTTCAAAAGCCGGAGAACAGATGCTTAGATTATATGGTCGATGGGATGAACTGACAACCTCATTCTCAAAGGTTATGAAAGAGTCCAATGCAAACGTGCCCTTCATTGCTGGTCCTCTTCAGATAGGCAAGTATGATGCCCTTGTTATTGCTCCATTGACTGCAAATTCTACAGCAAAGATCGCACATGGGATAGCTGATACATTGATCACGAACTCAGTCGCGCAAACACTCAAGGGAAACACACCGGTGATCCTGTTTCCTGTTGATCAGGTGGAGGAGGAGGTCCAAGCTGTGGGACCCAAGGGTGAAGAGTTCACAATCAGACCCCGAAGGGTCGACTTGGAAAACGTCAGACGTCTCAGGGAGATGGAGCGAGTGACTGTTGTAGGCTCACCTCTTGAGATTCCAACTCTTCTTGCAGACCTCTTCAAAAATGAGTGAGGAATTTGAATGGGTCATGATGTTACGAAGAATGCGCTCGTGAGAGAGAAAATAGTCGAGTGGTTTAATCTCCATGGTCGTGATTATCCATGGAGAATCACCAAAGATCCATATCAGATTCTGATTGCAGAGATACTTCTACGTAGGACCACCGCATCTGCAGTGGCACGAGTCTTCAATGACTTTGTTGCTCGTTTTGATACTCCTGCACAAATGGCCAGAGCACGTGAATCGACAATAGCTCGCTCACTGATGTCATTGGGTTTACAGTCAATGAGAGCAAGACAGCTGAAGAAGACTTCATCCATCATTGTGAAGAAGTATCAAGGCGAAATTCCACGATCTCAAGAAGCCCTTGAATCTCTCCCAGGAGTCGGGCTTTACATTGCATCTGCTGTCAGGAATTTCGCTTTTGGAGAAGCCGTCCCACTGCTTGATGGAAATGTTATTCATTTTCTCTCTCGAGTTTTTGGAACTCAATTCGCTGGACCCACTGATAGAAAAGCCTTGGAATTTGTGACTCAGTTTGGAGAACCACATCAAGCAGAACTATACTGGGGAATTATTGACATTGTAGCAACTATCTGTCTTAGAAGGACTCCAAGATGTACTATCTGTCCCGTGTCTACAGCATGCAAATGGTTTGCATCCCGCTGAACTGATCAGTCTAGATCAGGGATTGATATTTCGATAGTGAGTTTCTCTCCACACGGACAAGTAGCGTTAATCGGATAGATATCAGGCGTATCAATACTGATCTCAGCCCCTTGTATCGCAGCTTTGTCTATCAATGCCTGCATGTTGTGGATCATATATCTAGCAAACCCTGAAACAACATCAGGGATCGACATGTCATTAATCCAATACACATATCGAGTACAACTGGGACAATGACT
>JBHLOX010000219.1:0-3682 GCA_048940045.1 Promethearchaeota archaeon | reverse complement strand
ACTGCATCAAGATAGAGTGATTGTGCAATTGCGAGTGTTCTACTTGGTTTGAACCCGAAGTGTCGATATGCTTCAGATTGGAGTGTGCTAAGATTGAATGGCGGATGTGGCTGTTGAGTGGTTGTTCTACTATTTATGGACTCTACAGATGCTGTCTTACCATCTAATTCACTCACAATGCTCTTAGCATCTTGTTTAGATTCAATACGTTTCTTGGAGTACTCGAGTTCAATTTCTACGCCATCATGAATCGTTTTAGCATGAATGACCCAAAACGGGAATGGTACAAAGAGGTTAATCATCTGTTCTCTTTCAGCTACATAATAGAGAGTAGGTCCTTGAACTCTCCCAGTAGACACAATCTTGAACCACCCTGCTGTGTTCTTCACAGCAAGGGTCAGTGCCCTTGTGAGGTTAATCCCATACAACCAATCAATCTCATGTCTGACCTGACCAGCCTCAATCATTGGAAACTTTAAAGTTCCTGACATGTTGTCATAGGCACTCTGTATCTCTGAGTCAGTAAGAGCACTGAAGAACATCCTATGTGCTCTCCCTGGATCTGCCTCACAGGCATGTTTCAATGTGAGATATCCAATTAGACTCCCCTCGATATCATAGTCAGTTGCAACAACAAATATGTCAACATCCTTTGAGAGCCTCTTGATTAGATTGATGATGGGTTTTATCTGAGTGGCTTTTTTCTCAACCTCATACCTCGGGACCCAAGAAGTTTCCATTCTGGGGTAGGTCCATCCCTTCTCAGTCTGCTTCAGCTCAAACAAGTGCCCTAGTGCGTAGACGACAATGAGGTCATCATTTCCTCTCTTACACTCATAATATGATGCACCACGTTTCTTGATTTCAGTGGGGGCTTTACTGTCATCCAGAGCATGGGCTATACGCTTTGCCGCTGGGGGCTTTTCTGTGATGACCATCACTCTGGACATTCAATCATACCTCTCTCTGCAATTACGGTTTAACACAATTACACGCTCAAATAGCCGTTGTGGCACACATAAGAATCATAGATAGTGCAACATTGCATATCACGCAACTCTTAAAAGTAGACACAAAATGGGACCGCTCGAGGTAAGATATGTGAAGCCTTGGTGGCCGAGATTCATAGTAAGACCAAGAGTGAGACTCAGTAGGCCTAGTTTTAGAATGCCAACCCGACCTCCGGACACAGTCATATTTGGATTGATGTTCATTGCTATACTATTCATCCTCGGCGGAAACATCTACACGCTGGTCAGAACACCCCCAGCCATTGCTGGCAGTTCAGGCGGGGTTCCAATATTGATTGCACCAGGGATTGACCAGCAGCTAGGAATGGAAGGAATTGTCGCATCAGTTATCATTCTGGTAGGCGTATCTGGTCTTGGACTGGTATACTATGCCTCGAAGTATGTCTTTCAACCAGGATATGCAACCAGACTCATGGTTCTGGGAATGATAATGGCAGGTGTATCCTTCCTAGTCTTCAGTTATCTATGGAATATCAAGGCGGGTCTTCTATAGACCCACCTCTTCAAACATGGAATCAACTAGAATCAGTCTATGGAAGGAAAACATGGTCTATTCCAGTTCTTTTCAAGAGATCTGAGATTAGCTCCTCAGCTATCTGCAACTTGATCCGTTTTCTCTCACTTGCAGGAAAGTGTTCTTCATGCTTTGGTTTGGACCATTTTCCTACCATAGCGCCAAAATCCATTCCTGCGAAGGTGATTTGTTCTGGTGAGTACTCACTGACTATGTGACATGCCCTGTCACCATCTGTAAACCCTCCCCACAGAAATGCTCTATCAGTTGGCTCAACCTGTGTGCTTCCTAGAACATCACCTAAACCAGGGACAACCGACTTTACAGGTTCAATATTGTCTCCGTGGGCATGTACAACAAGAAGAGCACCTATATTTTTCGCTTCTCTTAGATGATCCAAATCTCCATCCAAGTCTGTCACAACCACATCGCAGCGTAGACCGAGTTCGAGAATTACAGAAACAGCACCATCTGCAACAACGATAACATAATCTTGGAAATCATCGGTTCTCATAAGCGATTCCAAGTGCTGCTTTAACGATGGACCTGCTCCACACACAACCACCTTTTTCCCAGCTATGCAATCAGACAACCGTTTCAGGAGAGGTTCAGGGTTGATTGGTTCAAGTAAAGATGTAAGAAGAACTGTGGACTCTCTGTCCGCATCAGCATCAAGCCCTAACCTCTGAACGATATCCATATACTTGGGATACCAATCAATCCATCTCAATATTGCTCACCAAAGCATTTCTTCTGGTCGTTTCGATTTACGTAAGGCTTCCCCTATATGGACCGCAATCTTTGTTTCCCT
The DNA here is from genome assembly GCA_048940045.1 of Promethearchaeota archaeon. Classification (GTDB taxonomy): domain Archaea; phylum Asgardarchaeota; class Thorarchaeia; order Thorarchaeales; family Thorarchaeaceae; genus SMTZ1-45. The sequence goes on along the minus strand of JBHLOX010000219.1, from coordinate 1,326 downwards.
CACATCATGTGTTCGAATAGCACTAGCCCCATTCATCACTGCAACAATTGTTGCTCCAATTGATCCGATTAATCGGTCATCAGGGTTCGGCTGACTGAGCAGATGACCAATGAAGGCTTTCCTTGACACACCCACTAGAAGTGGATGATCAAGTGTCGTAAACTTACTCAGCTCTCTAAGAATCTCAACATCCACCTCTGGAGGTTTCCCAAAACCAATCCCGGGGTCGAGGATTATTTTACTCGACTCAATACCAACATCTCTCGCGATACTGAGACTGTCCTCCAATGCCCTCAACGAGGCGTGGATGTTGTTACAGGGCTCTCCACAATTTGCCATAAGAACAACAGGAACTTTTCTGGTTGCAACAAGGTCTGCCATCTCAGAATCTTTATGTAACCCCGAAATGTCATTAACCATTGAAACACCAAGATCCAATGCAACCTCTGCAACTCTCGAAGATGTTGTGTCAATTGAAAGTGGTGGATACTCCGACACTTCAACGGAGTCCAATGCTTGAGTCACTCTGTTGATCTCTTCATCAATTGAAGTATCTCTTGTGCCATAGACTTGTTTTGGGGCTGTTGATGCACCTCCAATGTCAATTATGTCAGCACCCTCTCTCGATGCTGTGTCAATCATCGCATGAAACTCGTCAATGCTAGCTGCAACAGATCCCTTGTAGAATGACTCAGGTGATAGATTGATCACGCTCATCACACGAACTGGACTGTCTGAACCCACTGTTAATCCGCCTACATGGACACCTGGACTGTCACTCAAGTGATGCCACCTCTAACTGCACAGCTCCATAGAAGGAAATAAAATGGTAGCTGAACCCGCTACGAATGCCTGTAGGGGCATACAATCGGTGAATAGACATGAATGATACCCTGAAACGCACCCATCTTTATGCTTGGCATGTAGAACAAGGCGATGTGATTCCGTTCGCTGGATGGGAAATGCCTGTTCGTTATACCGACATTAGGGAGGAACACATGGCCGTCAGAAACAGCATTGGCATGTTCGACACTTCACACATGTCGAGATTCATCATCAGTGGTCCTCAAGCCACAGAGTTTCTTCAGACCCTTACAACCAACAACGTAAGAAAACTGCAGGTAAATGAGGGGCAGTACACTACATGCTTGAATGAGAAGGGTGGGATCCATGATGACCTGACTCTCTACAGGGTCAGTGAGGAGGACTACATCTGGATTACAAACGCTGTCAACGGACCAAAGATTAAGAGTCATCTACAGAATCATGCTAGTGGTTTTGAAGTCGAAGTGACTGACAAAACCCGCGAAATCACAATGATTGCAG
>JBHLOX010000065.1:0-15109 GCA_048940045.1 Promethearchaeota archaeon | reverse complement strand
CTGAGGACTGGGTCATTGATGGCTGCATGACTGATCCAAAAGGAGACCGAAGCAAGAGGCCATCTGAACAGAAAGACCCTGATGTCTACGTTCATATTACTGAACGAAGAGATGACGGTGTCGTGATACGCGGAGCCAAGGCTCATCAGACTGGAGCCGTCAACTCTCACCAGCATCTTATCATGCCAACCTTGGCTATGCGGAATGAAGACAAGGACTATGCAATCTGTTGTGCTGTGCCTGCAGATGTTGAGGGCATAGCCTACTACTATGGAAGACAGTCATGTGATCTTCGTCGGCTTGATGACACGGAAACTGGAGATGTAGATTGCGGCAATCCTGTTTATGGTGGTCAGGAATGTCTTATTGTCTTTGATGATGTCTTTGTTCCCAATGAACGAATATTCATGAATGGTGAGAGTGAGTTCTGCAGTCGTCTTGTTGAGTCCTTTGCAGCATACCACAGACAGAGCTATGGTGGATGCAAAGTTGGAGTCGGTGATGTTCTTGTAGGTGCTGCAGCATCTATTGCTGAATACAATGGCGTTGAGAAAGCATCGCATATTCGTGACAAAATCACTGAGATGGTCCATCTAAACGAAACGCTGTACTCTTGCGGAATCGCATGTTCTGCAGCTGGTCATAAAACTCCTGCAGGAAATTACCTTGTCGATCTTCTCCTTGCCAATGTATGCAAACAGAATGTTACAAGGTTTCCCTATGAGATCTCACGATTATTGCAGGACATTGCTGGTGGACTCTTCGTGACCTGCCCGAGTGCAAAAGAACTGAGTAATCCTGAAACCCGAAACATCATAGAGAAATATTTGGTAGGAGCAGACGGAGTTGACACTGTGGACCGTATCAAGATGTTGAGGTTGATTGAGAACTTGACACTCGGAAGAGCAGCTGTTGGCTATTTGACTGAATCAATGCATGGAGCTGGGTCTCCACAAGCACAAAGAATCATGATTAATCGTCTTAGCAATTTAGAGGAGAAGAAGAAGCTAGCAAAATCCTTAGCCCAGGTTTCAGATAAATAGTTGAAACCAAATTGGAGCGAATCCTTTGATCTCTTACAAGGATAGAACAGAGGCAGGACAGGTCCTAGCAAGCAAATTGGTAGAAATGGAATTTGAAAAGCAGCCAGTGGTTATTGCAATACCCAATGGTGGCATACCTGTTGGAGTGGAGATTGCCGCAGAACTTGATGCTGATCTTGATGCTATCATAGTACGCAAGTTGCAAATCCCAGGAAATCCTGAAGCAGGGTTCGGAGCGCTGACATCTCACGGTGCTTTGCTACTGAATGAGCGGTTAGTTCGATCAGTTGGTCTGAATCAGAATCAGATAGACATGATTGTGAGACAGACTCAAGACCAGATAGATCGAAGAAAGGCAGACTATCGGGGTCTTGTTGGAATTGCTGACTCTTCAGAGAAAGATGTCATCCTTGTGGATGATGGGCTTGCGAGTGGGTACACCATGATGGCGGCCATTGGGTCTGTAAGAACTCTTTCGCCCAACAGCATCACCGTCGCAGTGCCAACTGCTTCTGGAAGTGCAGCTCGTCTTGTTGGTGAAAAGGTAAAGGTTCTCGTTTGTCCTCGAGTAGAGTCAGGATTCATCTTTGCAGTTGCTAATGCTTACAAGAACTGGTATGATGTTCCAGATAATGAAGTCATTGAAATTCTCCAGAGTTTTAGAGACCGAAGATATACTCTGAAAGGTTAAACTTTGAGAACAATACGTGGCATTAGATTTGCTGCAACAGTCCCCAATCCCAATTCAAGAGTCTTGGCCAAAACCTGTCTGCCTCTGTAGGAAAACTGCAATTCTCTGGGTGTCCTAAATACCATCTCCGACTCGTGTCCGGTTCCCATATCAGTAACGAAGTATCTCTGGTTTTTACTCTCCTCCAGAACTTGATTTACTCGAAGCAAATGTGGGAATTCATAGCCGCCACCATGTGGAAGGATGTTTGCTTCTGTAAGTCGGTCCATTACTTCGAAGGTTTGTGCTCTCTTCTCAAATCCCAGATACTCGATTACATCTTCACTAATATTTGGAATTCCTTCAAGTAGATATGCAGGTAAATCTGCTCGGAGAGCCATTGGAAATAAGATGTTGTCAGAGTTGCTGTCCATTATATGACATCCGAGACCGATTTCATTCATGTTGACGAGACCCTGATGGATAGGATTACAAATATCCTGATAGTCTTCAAAGAGATAATCAGCTGCCAGTTTGCGTTTCTTCATGCTGAGTGATGCTGCAGACAAATAGAACTCCAAGTATTGTTGAGCAGCCTCTTCTGTCAGTATTCTGATTTCACCGAATGGTGTGTCAATATATTCTACAATCTCTTGTAGAATTGAGCTCTTGTGTTCATAAAGACCAAACCCGAATTTTGTGTCATTATCTCCCTTCAACTCAGGCGTAGATCCATGTATTATGAAGGCATAGTCATGATGTAACTCATGATGAGATGGAGATGGTTTCACTTCATAGATGTCAATGAAATGATTACTAACAGCGAAGTCCCATTCAATATCGATTCCATCTATAACTTCAGATTCTGAAAGTAATTGGTTGATGCGGCCTAGGAGTTTCCTTGTATCAGGTAGGTCTGAAATTCCTCCGACAAACATTCCGCAGGCATTAGGCATTGTATCAAGAATGACAAGGTTATCCGAACCATCCCCCCAAGATATCTTGCCTCCGTAACCAAACCCATAACTCCAACGACGAACATTTCTTGTAACGGTGGCATCCGGAGCACCTACAAATGTCGCATTAGGTTCTAATCCTAGTTTGTTCTGAACAAAGTGAATTTTCGCAAGTCCATACTTCATGTTTTCGACACAGAGTCTATGTGCAGAGTCATACAAACCTGTTGAGAATATATGTTTGCTAGCTCTATCTAGGAACTCCTTTCGTGAGAGTCTCTTTAAAACATCGGTCATGAACGCTTCAATTATATATCAATACATTAACATTTAACTCAAGCGTGTGAGGATGATTACAGCAATGTGTTTTCAAAAAGGTCCGCAATCGAGGCTAGTCGAAATTTTAGCCGGTCTTCCACTTTTATCATGAATTCCATGAGTTCATCATGCAACTTGTCACCGATCTTCCTACTAGTTTCGAAGTGAAGTTTATCAAAGTCGTGCTTTCGTTTGTTCATATATCGGTTCATGATTTCATCCATACTCTCACCCGTCTTCCCCATAAAACCTCGAAGAAGCCCCATTAATCCCAATCTATCAAGAGTGTCTGCGTCAGCTACAACCTTCTCCTCTGGGGTTTCAGGTGGAATCATTGAGGTCTGTGTATGCCTGATAACAACACGACAGATTGCTTCAGTTTTGGCACGGTCGAGTTTAATCCCATCCAAGAACTCCTCTGCCAACGCACCTCCTAAAAGTCCATGAATGTGGGCATATGTTGGTGTTGTTTTCCCGATATCATGAAGAAGAGCACCAGCGATACATACGAATGGGTCTACATCCTCCTCTATGTAGAGGGCAATATCAATCGCATATTTTGTCACAGTCAGGACGTGGGCGTAATCATGACTGTCACTCTGAGCATGAGCACGCCGTACAAATTTCTCCAAGCGTTTCAGGATTTCTTTCTCATCATCTGACAATGGACGAACAAAGACCATCGGAATCAATTATCCTGCATAGAGGATTGAGATAAGGGTTCCGTGGTCATCTAAACTCACTTTTTCTAGCGTCCAACACAACATTTATAAACTGACTAGTCGGTTTATTTTATTAATAAAAACCGCCCAGTCGGTTTTATTGATTAAAAAGGAGAATATCAAAATTGGCTCTTATTTCAAAGAATGAAACAAAACCTGATGGTGCCTCTATAGGTGCATATCAGGCTACTATAGTGAGTCTTCAGCCAGACTCAATGACTATTCATGATACTCTTGAAACCCCAAAGAATGAACGGAACCAAATCAAGGATTATATGAAGATCTTTGGTGGGCAGGCATTTTCTCTCGTTGGGAGTGCACTCGTTCAGTTCGCGCTTGTCTGGTGGTTGACCTATACAACTGGAAGCGCTGTGATTCTATCCCTGGCAACAATGATGGTCATCCTACCACAGGTGCTTGTGAGTCCTTTTGCCGGAGCACTAGTAGACCGCTGGAGTCGTCGAAGAGTCATGATTGCTTCAGATACTCTGTCTGCTCTCGCAATCGTGGGACTAGCACTGCTTTGGTCAATAGGCTCTGTTGAGTTCATTCATGTCTTTACTGCGATGGCGATTCGTTCACTCCTCAGCACCTTTCAGTGGCCAGCATTGCAGGCATCTGCATCTCTTATGGTCAAAGAGGAGCATCTCTCAAGAATAAATGGACTGTACCAAACTCTTCAGGGTTTGGCGAGGATTGCGGCTCCCGCTTTAGGTGCATTGCTCTTAGTATTCTTGCCAATGCAATACATACTCATGGTGGATGTAATAACAGCGGGATTGGCTGTTTTGCCTTTGTTAAAAATACATATCCCCCAACCGACCTCCTCAGAGTTGAAAGCAGATTCTGTGACCTCTGGAGTAATCGGGGAAATAGTTGAAGGGTTCTCATATATGAAGAACTGGAAGGGCGGTAGATTCATCACAATAGCTCTGATGTTGACTAATATTGTCTTGATTCCCACTTTTGCTCTTACCCCACTTCTCGTACTAATTCATTTCTCAGGCGGTGCTCTTGAGCTAGCGTGGATTGAATCCATGATGGGTATTGGAATGGTTCTTGGTGGAGTTACATTAGGTGTTTGGGGTGGCTTCAGAAGACGAATGCTCACATCATTAGTGGCCATCCTATCTGGAGCTGCTAGCATAGTCCTCGTTGGTCTCGCACCCGCAAACCTGATTCAACTCGCAGTCGGAGGGATGTTCATAGCTGGAATGATGATTCCACTAGCAAGTGGTTCAATCATGGCTGTAGTGCAGTCAGTGGTGCCTTCAAATATTCAAGGCAGGGTCTTCACTGTTCTCTTGAGTCTTGGGCCTGCAATGACACCACTTGGTCTTGCAGCAGCGGGTGCAATTGGTGAAGTTTTCAGTATCCAAGCGTGGTATCTTCTTGGAGGAATTCTTCTCGCGGTGATTGGAATCATCGGGGGTATGAACAGGTCCATTATGACTCTGGGTGAGATTGAATCTGATGATCAGTAGATTTGATTCAATTCATTTGTTGCCCTTGATGAATCGAGGGCAACATCCACACACGATTCACAAGGTTTATATTAAACCGACTGGTCAGTTTTAATTAATAACAGACGAGGAAGTGACAATGTCGCCAAAAGTTACTGATGAACACAAGACTATGATGAAAGAGAAGATCCTCGGAGCATCCATGACACTGTTTTCGAAGAAGGGATACCATGAAACATCCATGGATGACATCGTCAAAGAGAGTGGGTTTAGTAAAGGTGCTATCTATGGCTACTTCGATAGTAAAGAAACCCTGTTTCTTGAGCTTCAGAAGAAATTTGCGACACTGAACTACATCGAACTCAAATCTGTGATTGATCGTGAAACTACAGCCTTGGCAAAATTGGAAAGAACTGCTGACCTAGTTTTTGCGTCAATCTGTGAGGTTTCTGAGGAAATGTGTCGAATGGATCTAGAGTTTCAGATAGCCTCCTCCAGGTCACCAACAATGAGGAAACAGCACAAGCAACAGCAGATGGCAGTTATCAAATTGCTTGAGGACACAATCAATGAGGGAATTGAATCGGGAGAATTCAGAAAAGATGTGGATGCCAACAGTGTTGCCACAATTCTGCTGAGTGCAATTGGTGGGCTCTCGAATCTCATGATAACCGCAGGGTTCAAGTTCCAATGGGACAAGATAAAGAGCGCTCTGGTATCAACAGTGAAGGTAGGAATCACCCGTTGATGTTTCATGGTTAGATTCTATCAAAGAGACGTCTAAGCTCTGTGACCCCTGGCCAATCGAAAAGATTGTTTGAATAGAAGATAAGCGTTGACAGTGATTTCACAAATGGTGACCTTTTCACCACTCTAGCAATTGACTCAATAGTTTCAAGATCTTCTACAACGAATCGAGCAAAGACAACAGGAAACGCAGCACTGATGAATGGTGACCAAAATTCCAAAGGGTACTCTTTTCGAAGCCAATCTATCACATCTTCATAGCTTGCATTCTTTTCATCCCATTCAATTCTTAGTAAAACCTCGGTGAGTCCACCTATTCCAAGATTCCATAAGACAGCGAAACGAATTCCTTCGCTTTCCTGCAATTCATCAATAATCCGCCTAACTCTTCTTGCTGTCATTGACGCCTGTTCTGCAATCTCTACAATGGACATACGCGGGTTATCCACTAGTTGTTTAAGAACCCGAAGCTGCAATTTTGTCAGTTTGATTTTCTTGCCCCGTGGATATAGAAGAACATGAATCTCTGAATCAATAACTGGCTCTAAGGTTCTAATGAATGCACCAAAATCTGAGAGAGCTGTAATGCCACTAGTTACAGCAAAGACACAGTATAAACCTCCTTTTCCACATGCGATAGAGCTGACTTGAACCACTTTAGGGTCATTTCCAAGTTCATCAATGAACTCTTCCTGAAACTCTGAACCATCAGTCTGGACTATGGCAAGAACTAGATCAGAGTCAATCATGTCATAGTTGAGAGTAGTAATGAAGCGATCAATCACTCCTTGCTCCAGCAATTTCGTTACTCTTTTTTTAATTGCAGTCGCTGTTAGGTTTAGCTTTTCAGCCATTTTTTGGTATGTTATTCTACAATCCGCATCAAGTTCCAATATGATTCTCTTATCAATGTCATCCAAGAATATCACTTCGTCCAAGATATTCAGCAAGTTCAAATCCTATCAATTTGTGTTTCGGTTAGTCCTAAGAGCAGCTTCTTTCCAAACCTGCGGGTGTAGGCTATTTCATATCCATTTCACGTGTGTCTATTCATGTGAGATATCTCATGACACTCAACCTCAAAGAAAAATACACCAAAGCCGCATCTATCCTCAAAAGTGAATATAGTTCTGAAGAAATAGCGACTCTGTTATATCGAACACCTTGGGTACGTATCATGCTTGAATATGACGAACAAGAAGGAGATGCTTTCTTCATTGAGGTCGAGATGTCCCTTCCTGAGAATTCTGATTCCAAAGAAATGGATTCCACAGAACTCATCGATAGGCTCTCTGAACATCTACAATATCTTCAGAAGCTCAGGGATAACGGTTTTGAGTTGTCAGTCATTGGAACGGGTTGCATCTACTGCGCATCGAAGGAGCTCCGTGAACCTCCTGAAGACAACTTATTTAGTGCCCTGCTACCACCGTAGACTGACTGAGCTCAGTCAAGGTGGATATCTTGGACTTTATTGACAAGCGAATTCTTCTCGCACTTGATACGAACTGCAGACTGTCATATCAAGCACTAGCTGAGATGCTGGGGCTAACTGCTACTGCAATCAAGAAGAGATTGGACCGACTTGTTGATACTGGTGTTATTGAGGAATTCTCAGTCCTCATGAAACCTGCAATGGTCAACTCTGATTACCTTGTTGCGTTGCTTTTCACAGATGGTTCTGAGGATGAGGAAGAATTCATGGAAATGATGGGTGCCAATCTGAATGTTGTCCAGGTTGGTCAAGTGGTGACAGGTGTCGGTAGATTGTATTTCCTACATTGCGAGTATATTGGGGCAGAGGGGCTTCAAAATCTTCTAGCCTTCCTTCGAACATTGGATTCCGTTACCAATATTGAGTCACACACTATATTAACTCAACGTGGAGATCAATTCGATATCAAGAAGTTGCACCTTCGAGTTCTGAAATCTCTTCTGAAAAATGCCCGGATGCAGATAGGAGAGATTTCAGCAGAAACTGGCATAACTGCAAGACGTGCAAGCAGAGCTATCAAAGAGATGCTAGACAGCAATGCATTTTGGTTTGCTACGCGATGGAATTTGAGTTTGGGAAATAATACAGAGTTCTATCTCAAAATATCATTCCATGAACGTCAATTCGAATTGGATGGGATAGACGAGTGGTTACGCACAACTTTCCCTGATGAATACTGGTTCTCGTTCTCCTCAGCGATGGAACCTATTATGTTTGCGAAGTTTGTAACTGAGCATTTTCGAGATGCTGAACAGATTTCCTTGGTCACGAAAAAAGCACCATATTCAAAATCTGTAGATGTTCTTCTCTCATATCCCGTTAAGAAATTTCCAAGGCTTGGTCGAATCAGGATTGAGGAGATGATTCGGGATGCTGGTCTTTAGTTGGAGATGTATTTTCATCTCTCGGATAGAGGACCTTGAATAAGATTTTTCTAAAAGTAGCACCAATATTCTGCGATTGGTTTACTACTTTGAGGGAGTGAGAAGATGGAACCACTTGGCACAATAACCGCGTATTTTCCATTCCTTGATGAAGAAACCAAGAGTATACTCCAGAATATAATGGAGAAATCGTATGACTACTATGATTTTGTCAAAACTCTGAAAGAGCTAGTACTAGATACTGATAGTTCTGACTTAGTTGTCTATTTCGCAATACATCATGCTGCCCAATTATTCGATCTCAAAGCTATCAATGAGATCGGTAAGAAGTATTCTGAATCTCCAATACTCCTTCCTAACCTGTTTTTTGCTTCAGCTGTTCAGGGGCATGTTGAGGATTTCGAGAATGTCAGAAAAGCAGCAGATGATGTTCTTGAAATGAACCCTGATGATTGGTTAGCAATTGAGATGCTCTTCATGAAGTTCGAAGCAGATATGATGAGATATCCTGAGATTATGTACGATACCTCAAACTTGGATAGAATAATCGACATGATTGAACGCAATTCAGAATTCGGATTTTACGAAACAACCCTCTATGCTTATTTATCACTCAGAGCGGATTTTGATGGTGACACAGAGGATAGAATTCGATGTAACAATCGAGCAATCCAATGTGCGCGGGATAATAATGACAAGATTCGCTTGATTCACCTATTGACAAGAAGGGCTGAGATTTTTGAATCCGAAGATAGGGAAAAAGCTCGGGAATTCCTCATCGAAGCAGGTGAGATAGCAGAAGCCATGGGAACAAGGGTTGGTCATGCAGCAGTACTTGAACAGATTGGAAGGCTTGAAATCACTCGGGGTGAGTACAATTCAGCCATTGACCATTTTCTAGAGGCTGTATCAATTCGTGAAACAATGCGAATGGACAACGGGACTAATTCTCTTTGGCTCTCAACTCTGTACAATATTGTTGGAGAATATGAGTCCGGACTTGAATGGGGAAAAATGACTGAGGACCAATTCAAGCATAGACCACAGTTACAACACCGAGCAATCCTTAACCAAGTCTGGTCATTACTCCAAATGGGGAAGATGACTGAAGCACAAGTCCTCCTCGACACAACACGTGAAACAATATTAAAATCCGGACAAGAGGCTTCACTCGCTTGGCTTCATTTTGTGACGGGCCTTCTAGAAAGTTTGGAGGGTGATCTGACCTCAGCGTTCAGTAGTATTGAGGAAGGGTTGAAGATATACGAGAAGAGGAGTGGTACATTGATGATGCAGGTTATTTTCCTCTATCATTTGGCACAAATCGAGATTTCGTCTTCCGAGATTTCAACTTCAGTCTATCCAACACTCGCGCTTCTTGAGGATAGAGCGACTTCAGAAGTTTTGCCAGGTATAAGTGGACAAGTGCTAGTACTGAAGGCGGAGGTTGCCCTTCTTCAGAATGATGATGCTACTTTGAGAGATTGCATTAAGCAACTCAGACCTTTGACCGAAACCTCAAGTATGGAATTCCTAGTTCCATACTATGATGGACTCATAAAGAGGGTATAGTGGCGCGGACCTCTTCCCTATCTCTCATGATTAATGTGATTACACGGTAATTTGCTGAGAACGATTATGTGCCTCCTTCTCCATTTCCTCCCCCTGCTCCACCGCCTCCACCTGTAGGTGCTCCGGGTGGAATCCAAGGGCCAGTACCACTAAGATTGGGCTTATCTGGATCAGGTGGGTCGGGTAGGTCCATTCCCCAATGTTTTTTCAAGAATCGCTTGATATCTCTATGCTTGATTTCATCAGCATCAAAATCCTCCCACCTTGAACCCCTGAATTTTTGGAAGAACTTGATGAAAACAAAAGCTCCTCTGGCATTATCGGTCCGGAAGACCAGCCACCACCAAGGTCGTATTGATAGCAGACCAAAATTGTCAATTATGCCCTCTTTTTGTGCTGTGGTGTATTCTTCTTTCAGTGCTTTGAAGTAATCGTAGTATGCTTGGCTACTTTCAATAATTGACAATAGTCGCTTAAACTTTGTAATTATTCTATTCAATTTCTAATCCTCCCAATGGCGCGAACAATCATATGGGACATGTACCACTGTATAAAAACCTAATTGTCGAAATGAGAAATTATACTACTTCTTCTTCAGATACACAACTCCTGCGATAACAACTACTACTAGAGCTCCTCCAATTAGGACCAATATTTGCTCCAAATCAAATCCTGCTGGTTCTTGGATGGCTGTGGACCCATTTATTGAAACCCCTCCAACAAGTATACCGCCTACAAACACATTTACAGTAAAGACTCGCCACTCACTCTGATTAAGATCTGATGGGGATGTGATTTTGAGTGAGATGTTCTCATACTCTCCCGGTTCTAGTCGTTGAGATGAAAATCCGAGAATCTCCGCTTCCCAGACATCTGTGTGATTTCCTCTTTGCCTTACGTCTATGTATACGCAACTAGTTTCACCTCCTGGGTTCCCAACAAGGAAAAATATCTCTCCAGGAGATGTCAACTCGAGAACTTCTGCATTCTCCTGACCGAGGTTATTGTATGTGTTCTGATCATCAATATGAGTGATTTCTGCTTGCAAGCATGTGTGACCAACATACTCCGGAGTCCACGTTATGGGAACCATCGCAGAACTTCCTGCAGGTACGTCAACAACTACTTCATCAATGACTGTCCATGGTACTCCAGCTCCCCAATTCGCAAACTTCAGTCTCACCTCAGTATCGAGTGCATCTGCTTCAATTCCATCTACATCATTGTAGACTGTCACACGAACCTCATACTCTGTATCTTCCAACAGCCGACTTGAAGGTATGAAGTTACCCTCAGAATCGTAGATTTCTATGCACGGATTGTTATAGGTGAATATTCCATCGGCTAAATGCCAGGTGGAATCATCCCATTGACTATAGATATAGGGGTCTGGTGATGTTGGGTCTGTATAACGCATGAAGAGAGCAGTCGCAAGTTGTCCGGAGTCACTCTGTTGCGCAATGACATTTTCATATCCTGCTGGACCTGGAGGAACGAATCCTGTTGCTGTGCCAATTTCAGGATCGATGTATGCTGACCATGATGCTCCAAATGTTACAATGATTGTATCAGAACCAGTGAAACCCTCCACCTCGAAGTCTACGGAATCACCTACTGTCCCCTCATAGATTGAGAGAGTGAGTGTGGGAGTGGACTGAATCACATCAATTGTCTCTATATGGGGGAGGTAATTGTGTTTTGTCACAGTGATATTAATCTCAGGAATCTCTGATGAAGGTGTGAAATCAAATACAGCTTGTCCAAAATCATCAGTGGATCCAACTAGATAAACATGTTCTCCCTGCTGAATACATACCCTTGCATTTGGCACCGCGACTTGTCCATTATCATCAGTGGTGACTGAAACCACAATGTGTTCGAGCCTATTTGCTACAAGCGTATCTGGATAGCTTACATCTAGTTCATCGGGTTGCCTAGTCCAGAGTTGGGTTTCTGGGTCTCCAAATAGATGATATGCTTGAATCATTGTTTCAGAAAGAAGGTGATCATCTGGATCAGTTGGGTCTCTCAAACCATATGTTGTTAGAACCTTATCTTTGCCTTGAAGAAGTGCATATCCCATCTCGTAACCAGGTTCTACGTCAAGATTATACAATTCTGGCCAAAAAGCCTCCACCATACCCTCTAGTAAGGTTCCAGCTGGTTTATTGAAGCTAATACGGGTCGGACTAACCACAGCTAATGCCCCACCACCTTCCAATCTTGTCAATCTCTCTGCAAAAGATTCTGGTGCAAGAAGATTGTTCAAATGATCATAGTCATCCGAACCGAAAACGATGAAATCCTGGTCCTGATCTATCTCACCATCAAACCATCCAGTGTTGCATTCAAGGCTAAGAAATAACGGGAGACGATTGAAATTTTGTGTGCCTCCTTCCGTGTCAACACCTAGTTGAACCATATCATCATCAAAATCACCGCCTTCATACACACCCAAAATACGAGGTGCATACACTCCATCATAGTTGGCGAATTCCCCCTTATTAGGCCACCACATGTTCATGGAGTCACCATGATCAAAGTGCCACATCAGGAATCTTCCCCACGCGAACTGCCAGAGAATCTGATCCCTAATCACTTTGATGTATGTCGGCCGGTCTTCATATGGAACATCATAACCCATTGGCCAATCTCCATCTCCTTGTTGCACTCCATTTACTTGTGTGTTCTCATAGGATGTATACCATTTGAAACCCTCCTCGCTGAGTGGCACATAAATGTCCATACCAACATCGCTGAGTGGTACATTGTCATCTAGGTATGCTGTATTTGCAGCAAGAAATTCAGGTTCGACTTTTGGCACTCCATTTTCTGTTTCTATTGTGTACCTGCGAATAACATTGTAGAGTGTTCCCGGATCATGCAGATATTGACGTAGTCCCTCAGATGTTGTGATATATGGGAACTCAATATCCTCTGTCCCCGGATTACGGGGATCTTCCAGTTCATCAGTATCAGAGAAGAATGCCATGGCAAGAATACGCTCATAGAAAGATCCAGGATCATCCTGAACACCAGGTGGAACCTGTTCATAATCGAGAATCTTGTCAACAATTATCTCAGCTTCAGCAAGTGAGTCAACGGAAATCCGTCCATGTGCTATCTCAGGTAGAATGTCGTTTCCCTCAATATTGAAGTATGGCACATCTGTAGCAATGTGACCGACTGGACCATGAAGCAAAATATCATCGCTAGAATCATATAAGTCATCACCGTAATCCTTTGCAGTATGTATCATGCCATAATCACACGGGATGAACTCACTATCACCAAACAACAAGGCATACGTAGGTTGCCAATCGTAGTAAGCCTCCCGAATCAGAGTCTTGATGTCGTCAACGGTTTTCGTGTTATCAACTACCTCCACTATGGTGGGAACACCCTTTCTGGTCTTCCAATCTGCAAGTCGCTTTGCTGCAGGCTGAAAGTTTTCGTGAGTGACAATGAGATAGAAATCAACAAACTCATCTACACCTAGTTGAGCTATTTGATCTTCCAATGGGTTGTAATTCAGTATAAAAGATGAGAACAAGCGTTCAAATAGTGGAGATCGAAACTCTTCAGCAACCTGTTTAATCTGTGCTGCTTCTTCATAATTTATCTTAATCACAATTTGACTGTATACATGTAAGTAGTGTGAGGCTGGATTGAATTGAACTGGAAAGAATGTTATCTCGAGTAGCCTTCGGCCTCTCATTATGATTGGGTCAGTAAGATTTTCTCCAGTAATTTCTGCAATTTGTGCAGGGAAGAATTCTTCCTCATCATATACCGCGTCGAAAAACAATGGGTATGAGCTAACGGTTTCATTGGGTATCGGTACTGTTGGCAACAGAGCTGGGCGAATATTATACCCTGTTACGGTGTCCATACTGACATGTAACACTTCCAAAGTGACATCAATGCCATGAGGTATCTCTACGAATTCAATAAGCATTGGCACCATAGGCTTGCCTGGTTGGTGAATATTGCTTGCGCCTGGCATTTTTAGCGTATCGTAGACTTGTCCATCTACTGTACTGTTCTGCGAGTCCCGCCAGAAACCAAAGAAATTAGCCGCAACTGTTAAACCAGTGGTATCCGAAACTGTAGCACAAGCTTTCGTTGGAGTTCCTGGAGGTGTAATGTTTCCATCAAAAGATACCCAGGTTCCATCTTCTGTATCCACTGATACAGTTTCACAGGGTTGATGCTGATAGGTACTTGTTTGTCTGATAGATCCAGTCGGTTCCTGCGTCCTCTTCATGATTGCAAAATCCATAATCACTGCTGTTGAAGTGACTATCATCACAGAGAACACAATAGCTGTGACTTTCATTGCAGCCTTTCTTCGATTGAGAGTGATATTTTTCACTCTAAGCTCCTCCACGCATGTAACGAAATCTCCTTGCAACACTGCTTTGTATTAAAGTGTATTATTTTGAGCATAAGCTAGAAAAAAGTAAGCAGAAAACAAGACCGAATTATGTGCATAACCTCCTTTTTACCAAAGTCAGCTCTAACTAAGGCGACATTGAAAAATGAGGTTACTAATAAGACATTCAAGTCACATGATTGCGAGACAGATTAAGGGTGTTGTAATCAAATCTGTACTTCCTTACATGCTAAGAAACAAAAATATAAATAACAATAGTTAATATTCTATCATTTGTGTGTTTCTTATGCCACTCAACAGACCTGCTTTGGACTCTCGTGGGTATAGAGAGCTCGTATCTGCCTCGGTTATGATTATATCTCTGGCATTGACAATAGTCTATCCTGATACTATCCCTCTTGCAATATACTTGATTCAACCGGGTGTTTCGGCGTTGAGGGATTCCTCTATCCTTGTTTCAAGATCATTGGTGAACGCTCTTGTATGGGGTTTTCTAACATATTTTCTAGTCAGAGTATCAGAACGGCTGAGACACAAAGGTCGATAGAGATGAACTGAAGAATTAGATGAATTCCGCCTTTATCTTCTCAACAAGCATCTCACTCTCAGGTGAGTCTGTAACGAACTCAATCTCATCCAATGAGGAAATCCCGATTCCTAATTCAACAGCACGTGCAATCTGTTCCTGACCAAAGATTGGACCTCCAGAGACCTCAGGAGTAGAACCTAACATCCGAAGAAGAGCAACACCTACGGCATCTATTGCAATCTTGTCAGTACCAGCGACGAACACATTGGCTTCCCTTCGAGTTCCTTCCATTGGCCCGCCATCAACAAACGCGA
>JBHLOX010000218.1:0-3732 GCA_048940045.1 Promethearchaeota archaeon | reverse complement strand
ACCAGTGGGCACTCATCCGGACCATAGAGGGAAAGGTCTAGCAAAAGCTGTTTGTGCAGAGGGAATCCGACGCGTTCAGAAATATAATCCAACTTGTATTGTAATTCTGGGTGCTGCTTCAACTGAAGCAGCAGCAAAGCTGTATCATTCTCTTGGCTTCGAAAAAGAAGATGTACACATTTGGAAGAAGACACTCTAGAGAACATCAGTTGTGAACTAAGAAGACTCAGAAAGGAATGTTGCCAAAAAAATGCAGGGACGAGAAATTCTTGCTAAAAAGAATTCATAATTCTCATCCCAGCGCATCTAGCAGATTCAATGGCTTGAGGACTCTCGCGGACAGAACCTCTGCCGTTCACTCCTGGAGCAACGATGGTTTCGAGATACTTCATTTCAAGATAATTACAGATATCCTTGATCATACCAATGGTGTGTCGGGCATAATGGTCATCTCCACCACCCATGGGAATAGCAACGATTACTTGCTTTCCTTGGAAACATCTCTGGTCAACGCCATACCATCTATCAATGAAAAGCTTGAACTGAGCCGTTGGACCCCACCAGTAAATTGGAGTACCCAGAACCCAGACATCAGACTTCTCCATCAGTGGCAGCAATTTCTTCATATCATCATCATGGATGCACGAACCAGTGCGTTGACAACCATTACAAGCTTGACAGGGAGCGATTTCTAGTTCATTCAGTATGACCTTCTCTGACGTTGCCCCTTGCTCAACTGCAGATTCGAGTAGGGTGTCCACCAAGGTCTCAGTGTTTCCTCCACGACGAGGACTACCTACAATTCCGAGCACATGCTTGTTTTTGTAGGGCACCTTGAAAATCACCTCTTTACAGAAACTACTCAACTTCGTATTTCATGAAGAGCTCGAACTCTTCCATCTCTGGTGACATTCCAGCAATGCCACTTGCTATTGCACCTTCAGTTGAGAAGCCAAAACTGAGCCTGAGAGGGGTTTTAGTCCAACCAGCCTTCTTCACTTCTTTGGCGATCTCAACAACCAGCCTTTTCCAAGCATAGCTATAGCCTGGGCGGATTGCTATGAAGCGCATCAGGGTACGTTCTTCATCACCAAGTAAGAACACTCCATTTGGATTCATCTTTAGGGGTGCACTTGCTGCAACAACCTTGTCACCATCAAGGACTAGCACTGCATGACCATCCTTTAAAACTCGGTTCTCGAAGTAAGCCCTGAATCCATCTTCATTTGGGAACGCTCGATTTAACTGAGGGTCAGAGAGTGCCACATCAATCAAGAGGTCAATGTCTTCCCTTGTCGCAGGTCGACTTGTCAGCTTTGCTGCTTTGCCCTCAACCTTCTTTGAAGCCATTTTCTCGATATCCAAATCCTTCGAATATCGATAAGCTCTCTCAACCTCCTTGAAGCCCTTCTCTTCAAAGAACTTGATCTGGTCTTTCGCAATTTTGGATGATAGAACTATCCCAGTACGAATGTCCTTTAGATTCTTATCTTCCTTCAGATGAGTGAACAACTCGTTGAAGATCTTCTCCTTTGCCTCAGGAGGGCACTCTGGGAATGACCAAGGATAACCTATGCCGCCCTCTGCTGGGTTCTCATCACTTATCCAAGATGTGACATAAGCAAGTGGTTCACCCTCCTTAGTGAGGACATAACGTGTGGAGTCTTCTCCGCGTTGAATATTCCGAGGCTTGATCTCCTCTGGTCGTGCTGGTAGACCTGACACTCCCGTGTAGATCTTTGCCTGCGCTTCTTCCAGTTTTTCATCGGGATTCCATTTCTTGTAAACAATGTTCATCTCGATCTCTCCTCTAGTTGTTTTGCAAAAACAATTGCATGAATATTAATGGTTTGGGTAATAAACCTTCTTCCAAGTGATGCTTTAATGGACACACTTATATTAGCTATTGGTGTGTTTATTAAACTATCAGAGGAAATAACTAAACACTGGGTACTAGGTCGAGAGTCTTTTTGACTAACTCTAAGAGGACTTGAGTAACACCTCATGAACTATTTATTTCTTCATCAGAGCTGGATGAATGTGTAGACAAACACAACCAAGAAGATAATGAGGAAAACAGATATCATGACACCTAATGTTCTCGAATATCCTTTGGGTGTCAGTTGGGATTCCTCATCCATTTTCTTGACAAGAGGGTAGAGCTTCCAATAGAAGGTGGCGATCGACAACATCAAAGCCCACAATGCCCAGAAATGCATCATCGGTGTGCCAAAGAGTATAATCACAGTCAGGAGAGCCAGGAAGATCAGTTTTGTTCCAGCAACCCAGTTCACAAGGTATTTGGCGAAGTTATGCATCTCAGAGTCACTCTTTGATTTCTCCCATGCATTGAATACACCAACGCCATTTGCTATACTGGAGTCCTTTCGAAAATAAAGCACGACCACATTGGAAAATTCTAGGAGCATGAATGCGGCTATTACTATGACTATTAGACTCATTGTAGGCATTGGCCAATCTATGCATCATATATAGTATCTGTTGATGTAATAGGGAAATCCAGAGGGTGGGGCTTTAGGTCCCCA
Organism: Promethearchaeota archaeon; assembly: GCA_048940045.1. GTDB lineage: Archaea > Asgardarchaeota > Thorarchaeia > Thorarchaeales > Thorarchaeaceae > SMTZ1-45. Next base: position 1,186 of record JBHLOX010000218.1, on the reverse strand, counting down.
CACCTTCTAGACGTTTTGTCTGAGCTTACTACTCAGGCATCATGGGTAGTAGTTTTGTTGCTTCAATGGATGTACGAACTTTTTCTAGCTGCCTACTAAGTTGAACATACTCCTCATCGCTGCGGAGTCCCTCAACCTTTGTTTTGTAATCGTTCTCGTCCGCATACTTGGATAGATAATACACCTCATTCTCATCTTCAGCATTGACCCAAAAACCTACAATGTCCACTTCGTGTCGGTTGTAGATTTTCTCAAACTTCATCCGTAAATCATCCATCTCTTTGCCAGACTTCGATTTTGATCTGTATAACATGTACAAAGCCATAATAATCACTAGAAATTCACTATAGTTAATAATATATAATTGTTTCGAGAGGTGCCTAGAAAGTTAGAACGACTGTTAAGGAACCTGAAATCATACAACTATCAGGAATGCAAGTTTAATCGTTTGTCTATAGTGTGCAGAATTTTCGATTTCATGTGACGTTCCACCAACTCTGTAAATAGTAGAGAAATGGAGTTGGAATCTTTCCTGATGATAGTCCAGATATAGTCCCTCATCCCCATGGAAACTCCAGCAAGACCATTCTGGGATGTATATGTGTTTGTTTTTAGTGTCACGCCATTCTGCCCTAGTTCTTGTTGTATATTGTTGAATGTCTGGAGGTCACAGCTTACTCCCGGCTTTAGTCCACTTTGGTGTATCTCAAATCCATAGGCAGTAAGTATGAAGTTCTTGAGATTCACAGAATTACCCTTAACCACGATTTCAGCCGCCTCAACTTCTCGTCGTCTTTGCTCAAGCACCCTTCCGACTCTCACTGCAAAGTGTGCATGTTGGATCATCCGCTCGATATCAACACCAATTGTTGTACCACCAGCATCAATCTGCTCACAGATCTTCTTCGTTACATAATCGTGGATTTCAGCATGACCTTGAGGCTGTTCAAGTCGGGGCAAAATGAACTCTAGATGTTCATTCGGATTTCCATCCAGAAAACCCATCCACGACATATCTAAAGACGATAGCAAAGACTGAAGCAAATGGTAATGCATCCAATCGGGATTCCGTGATGTGAGTTGAGAGGCAATCTCATGCACTAGAGGAGGCTCAGCCCAAGTGCAAGAGAACCTATCGGCAAATTCAAGGACCTGCTTCATCGGTTCCCTATATGATGCCTCATCT
>JBHLOX010000217.1:0-3741 GCA_048940045.1 Promethearchaeota archaeon | reverse complement strand
ATAGTGATACCAAGGGCATATCTCATATCTCAAAATCACCTCAATGGTCTTTTCCAATTCAAGGGTACGAACGAGTCTTTTAGGTGTTTGTAGGATTTCTCTAACTGAAAATGATGTCTAAGGGCCAATTAATAACTCCAGAAGTGAAATCCTAAAATGGCTCAAAATATGGAAAAGGGCGCTCTAGAAAGCATCTCTAAGCTAAGCCTTATAAGGGTCTAGAGTGTGATTTTAAGCACCCTTTTGGAGGAGTAATGAAAAAATGACTTTCATTGTTAAGAAGGCAGTACAAGACTATGCAAAGAAGAAGAATATGCAAGTAAGCGGCGACTTCTACGGCGCACTAGATAAGAAGATTGAGATGCTTCTCGATCACGCTGCCAAAAGGACAGGCAACAATAAGCGTAAGACACTCAAGTCTTACGATCTCTAATAGAGTCTTAAGATGCCGGGAGTGGGAGCACACAAAGGTGCTTCCACAACCTTTTTTCTTCCTCCAAACGTCACTCTTATCAAGTAGTGGAAAAGTGACTAGATGCTTAAATTTCCAGAGGTAATGCCGAGTGTATAAGGTCTGTCTGACAAATGATGATGGTCCTCGTAGTGAGGGTATGTTGAAACTGGCAGAAGTTTTGAGTAAAGAAGTAGAACTGATTGTAGTGGTACCAGATGGGCAACGGAGTGCCACTGGAAAGTCCTTGACATTGAAGAGACCCATAAGAATCACTGAGAAACATGAGAGTAATGGGTATCAGTTCGTTTCGCACGATGGAGCCCCAGCAGACTCGGTGATACTTGCTCAGGCATTCTATGATGACATTGATTTTCTGATATCAGGGATTAACTCAGGTGCAAATGTTGGATATCAGAGTATGCTGACAAGTGGAACAGTGGGCGCAGCATTTGAAGCAGCCATCAGCGGAATACCAGCAATCGCAGCATCTCAACAGGCATCACCTAGTGACTGGTTTGAAGCTACTGGCTCCAATGGGTGTTTTGAGAGAGTATGCCAAATCACAAAGGACCTTGTTCTGAGAGTTCTGGAGAAAGGGATGCCAAAGGGTATCGATTTGCTAAATCTAAACTTTCCACGTCCTCTTAAAGAAGAGTCGAAAGTTGTTGTGACTATTCCCACAAAAGTTCGTATGCATAATGAGGTTGAGCAACGAACTGATCCAAATGGACGTCCATATTATTGGTATCTAGGTGTTGAGCGAGACCCTCCTCCAAAATCAGATGCCTATGAGGTGTTCGTCCATGGGAACATTTCTTTATCGCCTGTGATTCTTGACTGGATTGGAGATGACCAAGTTAAGGAGCTAGAAGATTTCATGAAGGATTAGCCCTTTTCAGGGCATCCCACAATGCATCTGTTGTTGGTCTCTCAAGAAACAATCCATCAGAGTCTGTTACCAAAATCCTATGATCAGGATCTTTCACAATATTACCAATGATTGATGCAGAAACTCCTCTCGATTGGATTGTGTTAACCACATCAGTTGCACTTTCTTTGGCACAACAAACAATCATGCAACCGCTACTAATCAACCCCATCGGATTGATTTCTAGAGCACTACAGATGGCTTTTGTAGAATCATCTATGGGGATAGCGTCCTCATAAATCTCAAATCCTACCCCACTAGCATCACAGATTTCATGCAGTCCTCCTGCCAACCCTCCTTCAGTCGGATCGTGCATAGCGGTTACATGTCCAGTTTCAAATGCAGCAATTCCTTCAGCGACAACACTAATCTTAACCCTCAGAGTTTTGGCTGCTTCTACAACCTCTACCCCAACTCTTTTAGTGAGATACTCTTCACACTCTGTGGCTAGAATCGCTGTGCCTTCAAGGGCTATTGATTTTGTAATGATAATTGAATCTCCTGGTCTAGCATTTGATGAGGTCACATATTCTCCTTCATCAGTAATCCCAATCATGAAGCCTGCTACTATAGGTCTATCAATACCTTCAGTGATTTCTGAGTGACCTCCAGCAACTGCAATACCAAGTATCTCAGCGGCTTCATCAACCTGCCTCATGATTTGTCCAAGCTGTTCAGGTGTGGATTCATTTGGAAGCATAATCGAAAGTAAAAACCATCTAGGTTGAACTCCAAATGTGGCAATATCATTTGCATTCACATGAACAGCTAGCCATCCAACATCAGATACAGATCCAGTAATTGGGTCTGTTGCCGCAATTATGACCTTATCCCCAATCCGGATAACCGCAGCGTCCTCACCAAGACTGGGACCCAGTAATACATTGGAATCGGGGGTTCCTAGTTTTGTGTAGACGAGTTTCTGAAGAATTTCAGGAGGTACTTTGCCTGGACGCATTCCAACTACCACCTCAAAGGCAGGTGCGCACAGATTCTGTGCCTGTTGCATGAAAAGCAGATTCATTGCAACCCAGTACTGGGCTCTCCTCGCTCACTATGACAACAGACATCAATCGAACCTTGTGCGCACACTAGGAACCGAGCTCATGCTAATAACATAATCGAGAGAGGCACAGGTACAGAACTCATTGGGGAAGATAAGCCTCAACCTGACGAAGATCTTGCTCTCGCAATCGACTTCTTGATAGACTGGAGCTGAGTAATGTACCAAGAATCGAGGACTCCTTCATGAGGTCATGAGAGAGGTATGCACGTCCCCCAGCGGCGCGTGCCACTAGATATGCACCGAAAGTCTTTCGAAACTCCTCTACTTTGAGGATGGTTTCGATAGGATCATGCAGTCCCTCTTTCCTCATCCTCAACACAGCTGCTAACTCAAGAGCTTCATGATAAGGACGTTTCAGGAACTTTGGCCATTTAGCCTGTTCAGGATCAACATTGACTGCAGCCAACCTCACTTTTGCCTTGCGAACCAGACGTGCAGTACGGACAAGATCTTGAACTGGAGTATATCTCTCATGACCGGGGCCGACGGATTGCGCAAGGGGAATATTCGGAGAGAAGTCTGAGATAAGTATCAACAATGGCTCGATACCCTCATTTCTCATCCGTTCTCTTTTGATTGTTTCAAGCGACTTCTTAAGAGCCTCTGCAAGAGGTGTGAGTCCAGAAATCTTTAGCCGTCCCAACGCCCGGTAAATTTTATTCCAGTTGGTGGTTGGTGCTTGAATCTCAACAGCCCCACTGTCTTTGAATGCAACAATTCCTGTACGGTCTTTGGAACCTCTTGTTTCACCCTCAAGACGCTCAAGGAATTTTCTAACCTGCTCCATGCTTCCTTTCATTGAGAGGCTTACATCGATAACAAGAATGACGGTAAGAGGAGTCCTACCTGTGAAAACACTCTCTCGAAGATCTTCCTTTGTGATTTTCATGGACTCTCCTGAGGTACGACCAGTTCTTGCAACTGCAGCCATAATGGTGGATGGAATGTGAATACTACCCACTTCTCGAATTGGAATTCTTGATCGAACTGGTCTACCATGTTTCATTGTGTCAGATGACTTCAGAGACCCTGCTGCTCTTGAGCTCACCCTCTTCTTGATCCAACCACCAGAAGAAACTCTAGCTCGGATCATTGCCCTCTTCCTCAGCTTCTCAAGATCGAATAGCTCTTCGCCTGCGTCGATGTCAGGCACTTTGACGAAAAACCCATCATCCAGACCAAAGGGGGCTTCTCGGATTTCTGACTTCGGACCTGTAACCATATCAGGAATTTGAGGAGTATATGGTCTAGTTGCGAGACCCCATTCATCACCAGGTTCAGGTCTTGCGCTAC
>JBHLOX010000216.1:0-3782 GCA_048940045.1 Promethearchaeota archaeon | reverse complement strand
GAAAACATTCGCCCTGCAACTCCTCCAGAGGATGTCAAGAGATACATTGACTGGGCGGAGGGTTCCTAAAGATTGGGTGTCAGAGAAAGAAAGCGAGAGAAGACAAAGACTAAGGAATCAACCAAACCTGCAGAACAGGAACAGGTTGAATCAACAACCGTTATCGAAGAAATCACTGTTGAGGACGAGGTTCATACCCCAGAGGTTGTTGTAGAAACAACAGAAGCTGTAGAAGCAGACACACAAATTGAAACAGAAGCTGAGCCAGCAACAGAGACTGTAGAAGCAGAGCCTGATTTCGTAATACCTAGTTGGGGAAACCTTGAAGAAACTGAATGGATGTATGGTATACCAACTAGAGAGGAAGACAGAGAGCTTTGGGCTGGAGAATGGTCCGACTACCTTCTAGAGTGGACTGAGAATAAGGGCGTGCATATATTGTCAGTGGCCACGTTCATCAGCGAGCCACCATTCAAGGATTTCAGAAACAAGGTGGACTCATTCAAGATGATTGCAGCAGCTCTTATCGAAAAAGAGGTTGCTGAGTGGGTAGACAAGAAGAAACGGCAACTGAGAGTCTATTGGAAACCTTTGGAGGATTGGGCAGACATCCTCTATCAATGGGCACTCAAGACTGGAAAGCTCAGACTTGATGTCAAATCAATTGTCATCCAAGAGATAGATGAGGACTTTGCTAGTCTACCCGAGAAGGACATCCATATAGTGCTCGCACTCATGGTGAAGAAAGGACTGGCTGAATGGGTGGATGCAAAGAAAGGAGCGATTTTGATTTCCACATGAAATCAGTATGCACCTGTGTGTCTTGGGTCAGAAGTGTCACGAGCTCGGAGACCAGGGAAATAATACCTGCCACCTGTTGAAAACCGAATATCTGCGACAGCCATTCCTGCCTCTACTAGACTGGATAAAACTTGTCGTGCATGGTCTTCAGACCATTTGAGTTGCATAATGACCTCTTCTACAGAAACATATCCCTTCATTGCTGCCAGATTTATAACATCAGCTTGGTCACGTCGCAGTTCAAGTGGTCTTAATTCAACAACCTTTACTCCGCCTCTGAGTGTTCGAATCCCAGGAATGAGACCGTTATCAGCAACACGATTTACTGCTTCTATGACATCATTGTACGTCACTGATTCTAGCTCAGGAAGCCGTCGTACGACCTCCACAATCAGTTCTGCTAGACCCATAAGCCCTTTTGATGAATGCTCAGTTGCCACATCAAGTATAGCGAGTCCAACATAATCATAGAATTGATCCATTGTCATGCCTTGAGGTGTCCGTCTTGGAGCATGATGGCCAAGCCTAAGCAGTGTGGATGCTTCTGGAAAAGCCTCGATAATTCGTTCAGTTGCTACAAATGTTCCAATATCAAGACCGATTCTTTTCATGTTATCAATCTGGGAACGAACATCATGTAGAAGAGCCTGTGACTCTCTCTGGTAAGATCGAATATCCACTGCACCAAGATCATACAGTTTCTTTAGCTGGTCAAGAGTAGCAATCGAAGCGTAAAGTTCTGAATGAATTCGCTCGTGCATTGGAGGTTTCCCTTCGTATTTCTAGGCCGCACTAGGTCGGTATTTGTCTTTGAACTGTTGGTGCTTTAAGATAGAGTATTATCTGGTTCTATTCTTCTCACAAACAGCCTTGAGTCGATAGTAAGTGGCACCAGCTTTCGAGAAGAAGGGATTAGAGATCTCTGTTTCGTCTACAGCATATGTATCATTTATGCTGTTCATTTGATTGTCCTCAACTCTAAGGTGTCAGACGATCGCGATCACGCGGCAGTAATGTTGCCTCTCTAATGTTTTCAATACCCAAAAGTTGCATTGTCAAACGTTCGACACCAAGTCCCAAACCACCATGAGGTGGAGCTCCATACTTGAATGGGTCAAGATAGAATGCAAAATCTTCAGGGTTGAATCCTTTGGCTTTGAACCGTTCAACAAGTAGGTCGTATAGATGAATACGCTGACCACCAGTGGTAATCTCCATCCCCTTGTATGTCAGATCAAAGCTCTCAGTCATCCCCTCATCAGTCATACTGGGCATTGTGTATGCAGGTCGAAGTTCCAGTGGATAATGTGTTATGAACACCATATCTGTCCCGTATTTTTCAGGGAAAATGTCACCAAGAAGACGCTCACACTCTGGATCAAGGTCATCAGTAATCGTGAGGTCCTTCCCGGTTTCGTTGACAAGCTCAATTGCTGTTTCATACTTGATTCTCTTGAAGGGAGCCTTTGGAACCTCTAGGTCAATGCCCAGGAGTTCTAGTTCAGCTGAAGAGTGCTTCTTAGTCATCTTGAATGAGTGATGTAGCATGTTCTCCTCCATCTTCATGACATCATCAACACTGCTGATCCAAGCCATCTCATAGTCGAATGAAGTGTATTCGTTTACGTGACGGCGCGTGTTATGTTTCTCAGCTCTAAACACTGGAGCGATCTCATAGACCCTCCCAAAACCAGCCAAGAGCATGAGCTGTTTGTAGAACTGTGGACTCTGTGCGAGGTATGCTTTCCTCTCAAAGTACTTGACCTCGAAGAGGTTTGCTCCGCCTTCTGTGGCTTCCGCGACTAGCTTGGGAGTATGTATCTCGATAAAGTCATTACTCTCCAAGAAAGCTCGAGCAAACCGCACAAGATTGTGTTGAATCCTGAAGATTGCATTGATTGATGGCTTTCTGAGGTCGAGGATTCGATGGTTGAGTCGGGTATCTAGTTCGATGTCAGTCTTGCCTTCAACAACATCAATTGGCAACCGTTCAGCAGTATTGAGGATTCGGATCTTCTTTGGAATCACTTCGGCCCCTGCCTCGACTTGTGTTGTTGCTACAACCTCTCCAGTGACGGAAACCGCTGTTTCAGGTTTCAACAGCTCTGAGGTTTTGAATACATCCTCTGCTACTTTCTTCTGAGAAATGGTCACTTGAACGACCCCACGTTCATCTCTTAGGACAAGGAACTTGATCCTCCCCTTATCCCTGAGAATGTGAGTCCATCCCATGAGGACAACCTCACTCCCAGCTAATTCGGCTGTTATCTCGTTACTGAAGTGAGTTCGAACTTCATCACCAATCGGTTCGGTACCTGCTGCCTTGTAGAAATCCATCCTTCATGCCTCAATCTGAGCTCAGTCAGCTGGGGGAGGAGTACATTATGAGGCTTTTGGAACCCATCAGAATAAGGAGTTGAAGATGGTCTGGGGCTCTGCCCAGATACCACCTTCTGGATCACAGTTCCCACTACATGGGTGCTTTAACCAGCTCATAGACCCGCTCCCTCGCGTCGTTCTCATGCTCTGCTTCCCGAATGAGACCTAGGGCTTTTAGTCTACTAAGACCGTAGTTCACTGTTCTGGGAGGAAGATATGTGTAGCTGATCAGGTCTTGCCGGGACATTCGTCGCCGGTCCTTAAGCAGCACGTAGAGAAACTTCGCAGAAGGAGGTAGAGACAAGAATGAGCGTCGGGCAAAGGTGATCCCACCGTAATAATGTTGCCATGTATTCTATACCTCCGTATTGTTTCGTTTTCTAGCCGTAGGTTTATTGATAAGCTTTGGCATCAGAGAACTCCTTGATTTGTGGAGCTGATTGGGAAATGGTTTCATGGGATCAGTTGACAATTAAGGGATACAATGGTAGGTCTTTGAGGAATACACTCTTCAGACATTCTACTGATACTCAGGAAGTTGCTCTTGTTTTTCCAGGCCTGGCGTATAACTCCCAAATGCCACTACTCCATTACACAATTAA
>JBHLOX010000064.1:12036-15477 GCA_048940045.1 Promethearchaeota archaeon | reverse complement strand
ACCTCAGTGACAACAACAGAACCAAATCCACTCTGCACGCTTGCTGCTAGCAACGTTCCTGAAAACATGATAACAAGGCCAAGAACAAATACTACATATCTTCGTCTGAGGTTCAAATCTGTGCCCACCTCTAGGTTTGTAGTTACTGTTGTGTCTAACTCCTTCATTTATTTCAACCGAATCACATGCCACAACTCATATCACTTAGCAAGTAATCAAGGCAGACTTGATGCCAGATTGGGACCAAATCTTTACAGAAAGAGGCCGAGTATTCAGAGAACCTCACTCGCACATGGAACGTGTAGTGAAACTCATTCAAGACACAGGTGGGTCAAGAATCCTGGATTTAGGATGTGGAACAGGCAGACATGTGGTCTATCTCTCGAAGCTCGGTTTTGATGTGTATGGTTTTGATGTTTCTCAGAAGGCGCTCTCAATGACGAATGATTGGCTTAATGAAGAGAACCTCAAAGCAAACATCTGCATGCATAGGATGGAACACCCATTTCCGTATGAGGACACGTTCTTTGATGCTGTAGTATCGACTCAAGTGATTCATCATAGTGTGATGAAGAATATCAGAAAGACAATCAAGGAGATAGAGAGGGTTTTGAAACCCGGAGGTATTCTCTTTGTCACTTTCCCAGTATTTCATCCAGGACCTGCTAGTGAGGAGGGAGATGGCTGGGAATTGGTTGAGATTGAAACTGGGACGTATATTCCAAACAAAGGGTGGGAGAGTGGAATTCCACACCATTATTTCACAATGGATGAGATTCCGGTTGAGTTCGGAGCATTTGATATCAATGAAATCTTCCTCGATGAAACCGGGCATCGATGCGTCATTGCTGAACTTCGTTCCGATTAGATTTGGTCCTCCAATCCAAAGGTGGGAAAAATGAGTGTCTTCACCTTCTCGATAGTTTCATCAACAGCTCGACGAATTTTTGGATATTGATCGCTTGGCATCCTGAAAGGTCTACTAGTCCATCCACCCCTCTTCACCTGGAAGCCATGTTTCTGACATAGTTCAATCCACGCTGCAGGAATAGTCGGTGGCAGGGCAATGTCTGCGATATCTGCCAACAAGATGGTCCAAATCTTTGCAGCTGCCACAGCATTGTACCCGCCGCCTCCAGTTACAACCAGCTTTCTAGTTCCTAGATGTACAAGCTGCCGAATGGTCTTTGACATTCGCTGATATGTGTCGTAAGTAAGCATCAAATCAGTAAGTGGGTCATTCATGTATCCATCTGCACCCAGCTCCCAAAACACGAAATCCGGTTTGTAGGCTAACCAGATTGGTACAACTACATCTTCAAAAGCTCGCCACCATTCAACATCATCTGTTAGTGGTGGTAGTGGAATATTGACCGAGTATCCCTTGCCTTCACCACTGCCAACTTCTTCTACTCTCCCTGTACCAGGATAGAAACCCATACTCAGCTCGTGAAGTGATATGGTCAAAACACTGGGATCATGATAGAAAGCGTGTTGTACGCCATCTCCATGATGAGCATCAGTATCGAGGTAGAGCACTTTCTTCTTAGGATACTTCTCTTGGTACTTCTTTATCGCAACAACACAATCATTGTAGTAACAGAACCCTGCTGCTTGACTCTCAAGCGCATGGTGAAGCCCTCCAAAGAATGATACTGCATCCTCGAACTTACCATCAGCCACTCCCATGACCGCGTCTATGGTCGCACCAACGATGTGACTTGCGTACTGATCAACCCCAGGGAAGATTGGACACTCATCAGTATCTAATCCGAAGCGCGCAGAGAACGCTGTACCCATATTTCCAAAGAGCTCTAGTGTTTCGATATATGAAGGATCATGAAACAGAAGGAGCTCTTCTCGTGTGGCCCGACGCATTGGCTGAACCGATATCCGTGGACTATCAAGCAATCCAGACATCACTGGTAGGTTCCAAGTGACCTCTAGTCGCGCCCGATTCCAGAATGGGTTAGGTTGTGCCCTCATTCTATCTAACTCATCGATTCCTTCTAGGCTAAGGATCGCCTCAGGATCGAAAAGGGCGGTTAATTCTGACAAGGGGCATCCTCCAGTTACTCAATCGGACTCGGAGTTCTGGTTCTATTCTACTCTTATGTTTGCTGATGATGAACCCTTTGGTCCCTTCGAAAGCCTCATTATTCCTAAACACTCACTTAGACTTACAATGTCGAAATTTGATTTGCTCAAGGAAACATTTCTCGGGAATCTGGGTGAGCAGATTCCAATCTCTCTCTGGAAACATCACCCTGAAACAGATAGGACCCCCGAGGGTCTTGCCAAAGCCGAGATTGATTTCCACAAACTTCTGAACCATGATTTGCTGAAGATTTCCTTCTTTGGTCATTTTCCTTGCATTGATTTCGGTTGTAAAGCGGTCTATGAAGGTGCAATAACCGGCTCTACAACTCTTACAAGTGCCGCGATAAACGATGTGAGTGATTGGGAAACTCTCGAACCACTTGATGTGAATGCTGGTGAGCTTGGTAATCAGATTCGTGCAGTTGAACTGATTCAGAAATATGCACATGGCGTTGTACCCACAATGGCCACCGTCTTTGACCCAGCTATGGTTGCTGACAAGATTTCTGACAAGAACTTCACCAAATATGCTGACGAGAATCCTGAGATATTGAAAGGAGCACTGGACATAATCGCCGATGTAATGATTGATTTTGCCAGTGCAACCCTTGATGCTGGGGCTGATGGAATCTTCTTGGCCTCACAACACTCTACACAGTCCTCTGTCAGCGATATACAGTACGAGAAGTTTGTCTATCCATATGACCTCAAGTTAATCTCTCGGCTCCGGGGAAAGGCGAAATTCATTGTTCTACACCTTCATGCACGTGAAGAGAATGAAGTAATCCGGTTTGATACGATTGCAAAGACTCCCGGCGTTGATGGCATCAACTGGGAAGACCAGAGCTCTTCACTCTCACTGAAGGAAGGCAAGAAGATGTTCAAAGGAACAGCTCTTGGCGGGATCGACCATAATGGGGTGTTTAGGACAGAAAGTCCAGAGGAAGCACAGAAACAGGTGCTTGATGCGATAAAGAAAGGGGGCCCAGACCGTTTGGTAGTTGCTCCTGGATGTGTCATAACTACTGATACACCCCACGAAAACATAGTAGCTGTAAGAGATGCAATCCGAGAAATCAATCCCTATGACTATGAGTAGGAGGATGAAATATGACTAGGAATGCTGAGGTGGCACGCGTTCTCAAAGAGATTGGCCTACTTCTTGAGATAGAGGGTAAGGACCGTTTCAAACCCCGCGCTTACTACCGTGGAATGAGATCAATAACCTCTCTTGGAGAGGATGTCGAGTCTATAGCCAAACGAGATGCACTCACCGATATCCAGGGTATTGGGAAGGGACTCTCAGAGGTCATCATAAGTTATCTTGAAACTGGTGAAGTC
>JBHLOX010000064.1:0-11936 GCA_048940045.1 Promethearchaeota archaeon | reverse complement strand
ATGCACTCACCGATATCCAGGGTATTGGGAAGGGACTCTCAGAGGTCATCATAAGTTATCTTGAAACTGGTGAAGTCGAACTTCTCACAGAACTTAGAACACGTGTTCCAGTGAAAGCTCTGGAGCTCGACTCGATTCCTGGCGTGGGCCCAAAGACCATCAAACTAGTATATGAAAAACTGGGTGTGACAGACCTTGAATCTTTGGAAAAGGCAGCTAACGAGGGAAAGCTGTCTGGACTACCAGGTCTTGGTGAGAAGACGCAGTTGCAGATCATAGAGGGAATTCAGGTAGTACGTGCAGGACTTGAAAGGACACTCCTCGCTGATGCTCTTTCTGCTGCCGAGAAAATTGAGAGTGAACTTCGAAAGCTAAAGGTCGTGAAGCAACTCGTAGTAGTCGGTTCCGCCCGTCGCCGAAGAGAAACCATTGGTGATCTTGACTTTCTAGTGGACTCATCAGATCCCGAAGTTATAATGAACGCATTCGTCAACTCGGAAGGAGTAGCAACAGTCACAGCTCATGGGCCCACAAAATCATCAATACGACTGGAATCTGGCCTACAGGTTGACCTCAGGGTTATACCAAGCGATAGTTTTGGCGCTGGACTCCAGTATTTCACGGGGAGCGTAGATCACAATGTCAGACTGCGTTCAATCGCTAAAGAGATGGGGTTACGTCTGAATGAGTATGGACTTTACAAAGCCAAGAAGAAAGTCGCTGGTGAGGATGAGGAGAGTATATACAAAGCACTTGGGCTTCAGTGGGTGCCACCTGAGCTGAGGGAGGACACTGGAGAGATAGAGGCTGCTCAGAATGGGAAGCTCCCGGACCTAGTCACTATGAATGACATTCGTGGCGACCTACACAGTCATACAGACCAGTCCGATGGCAAGAACACAATCGAAGAGATGTTGGATGCAGCTCAAGCACTTGGGTACAAGTACTACTGCGTATCTGATCACACTCAGAGTCTAACCATTGCAAATGGTATGGATGAGAGCCGCCTGCTGAAGAGGATTGAAGAGATTGATGGGCTCAATGACTCTGGTCGCTGGAAGATGAAGATACTAAAGGGGGCTGAGGTAGATATTCTGGCTGACGGAGGGCTCGATATCGAGGATGATGTTCTTTCACAGCTTGATATCGTCACTGTTTCCATACATAGTAGGATGAAGGACAAGGAAGAAACCATGACAGAGCGGGTCTGTCATGCTCTGGCGAGTAAATATGTCCACATACTGGGACACCCAACCGGTCGTCTGATTGGTAAGCGCTCTGAATTCGAGATTGATTTGGAGGCGGTGTTTGAAACAGCAAAGAAGCACAACGTAGTCATGGAGCTAAATGCTCATCCAGAAAGACTCGACCTCAATGCTGGCAATCTACGCGCTGCTACTAAGGTGGGTTTGAAGATTGCTATCAATACTGATGCGCACAGAATTTCAGAACTTGAAAACATGAGGTTCGGAATCTATCAAGCCCGTCGAGGATGGTTAACTCCAGATTATGTCATCAATACCTTCCCCATGAAGAAACTGATGAAATCTATCAAGAAATAGAATAAACAGATTCATTCTCTAGAACCACTTTATGATAGTCACAATATGTGACTTCAATCTGTGACCCTCAAAAGTGGCTTCGCTATATATACTAAATCTGAGTACTACTTTTTGTGAAATATCATGGCTCTAACAACTAACTCACGAAGAACATTCATGCTGAAGAACAACAAAGCAAAGGTTTCGACCTTCGCTCTCACTCATGCTATGCTTTATCGGAGGTAATCAAATGGCACTTGCTAAGGTTGACAAGAAGTTCCTGAAGAACTCTCCGAACAAGAGAGTTTCAACAGATGCTATAGCCCGTGCTTACTTCAGGAGGTAGACTCGGTTGACCAAGTCTGACTCATCTGTTAGCACAACCTCAGAATATGAGGCTCAGAATTTCGATACTAGAGATGGTAGCAAACTCTCTCTGGCTGAAGTACTCGCGTTGGAGGCAACTTGAGTACTATCCTTTTTTTTCCACACTAACTCTCATTGCGTTATCTCTCTACCAAATAAACACTTCACCTGATTTGAATTTCAAAAGAAGGAGTGGTGCCGAGGACGAGATTCGAACTCGCGAACTCCTACAAGAGTGGATTTCTCCTTGGAGTTGGCCATAGGCAAACTAACAGATCTTGAGTCCACCGCCGTTGACCACTTGGCTACCTCGGCTCAATCTGCAGAAAGATTTCATCTCAATATAGCCGTTTTGGCAGAAAGGTAGGATGAGCTGTGTGGTGCCATCTTAGCTAGTTTCCAGATGCGGTCTTATCTTATCATAGAAATCTGATATTATCTTAGACCGATCATCCTCTGTTTCAAGAATGAACAATCGAATCTGTTGTCCAGCTTTGATCTCTTTCACGAGTCCCATGTCAACAAGAGGTTGCATCACACGGTGAATTGTAGAATGTGCAAGTCCGGTTTCTTTAGCCAATCTACTCAGATTGAAGAACTCTTTCGGACGGTCTAGGAAGTGCTGGACCACACGGGTCTGAGCACGTGATGCAAATATCTTTTCAAGCAGTTTCTTCAATTCTTTTTTCGCCTCTTGTTAGTTTCATCCATTTTTAGTATGTATAACCTGGGTTCCAATCTTCCCTTTGTTGAACGCTTTCTTCAGATTCTCAGGATTGTTACCATTGAAAATCACGGTGGGTATCTTAGATCGTTCTACAATACCAATCGCCACTGGATCAAAGAGATTGTACTGTCCTGCTTTTGTACCCTCAGAAGACAGAATCGATCTCAGTTGAGTGACATCGACAGTGTCTAATTTCTTTGCACCCTTCTCCTCTGGGTTTCGATCATAAACACCATCAACATTAGTTGCATTGAACAACATATCTGCTTGAATCAGTTCTGCTGATGCAGCAGCCACTGCATTAGTTGACTGACCCGGCACCATGCCTCCCAGTAGTACGACCTTACCAAGTTTGACAGCCACCTCTAGCTCGTCGTAGTCATCAATTATCTTGGGGTATGCATGGTCGCCAAGAGCTGCACAAAGCAACTCAGCGTTATTCCTTGCTAGTTTTATTCCAAGCCAATCACACTGAGCCTCGTTCGCGCCAAGCTCTCGAGCTGCAGAGATGAAGATTCGAGCCGGGGTTCCTCCACCCACCACAACAACCAATGAATGTCCATCACTAACTAGTGACTTGATTGATTTAGCGTACTCTCTCAACAAATCAATACGGACTTGGCCCTTGTCGTCATAGAGGAGTGATCCTCCAATCTTGAGTACGGCTCTCATCGGATGTCCCCTGAAATACAGACTAACACGTTCATCTACTGAGGAGTATTAATAACGATTTCTTGAATAGACCAGTCTGACGAATTTTCGACTGGTCGAAAATGCCTCTAAACACCTATTAGCGTGCAAAATATTCAATTTCCGCTCAATCGAAAACCTCATTCATAGTAAATTTCTTCGTTAGTCAAATTGAAATCGAGTGCCAAGTAGCTCTCATCAACCTGTTCAGGTAAACTGGCTCCCAAAATTGTAGCAGTTACCATGCTTAAGGAAGATCAAAAGTCTGTTTTTCCTTTAGGTGTGGTTAGTTTCGTTTGTCCATAACTCTTAAAGGATAATTACTTACTTCGAGCCTGAGCGGCAAGTGCCGACCCTTGCTGACATCAAGGAGACTGATCCTTTTGTCGAAGCTAGAACCGAAAATCAAGTCTAAACGCTGGAAGCCTGAGGATGAAGCTGAATTGCTGAAAATCTGGGCTGATGAGGACACTTACGAGTTCAATAAGAATTCTGGAAAGAAACTCTACACGGTTGACACACCTCCACCATATCTCTCTGGTCCTATGCATGTAGGACAGGTTATCCACTACACTCAGATTGACACAATTGCACGTTATAGAAGGATGCAAGGGTTCGAGGTGAACTTTCCTCTTGGTATAGATAGAAATGGTCTTCCAGTGGAGGTTCGGGTTGAGAAGGAATTAGGCATTAGTATGCATGAAACCCCACGCGAGGAATTTCTCCATCTTTGCAAAGAACGACTTGATGAAGATGAGGACATTGTACTTGACAGTTTCAAGAGACTGGGTATCGCCTTCAACACCTATGAGGACGAAGGCAGTTATCGTACTGATAGTCCAAGATACAGGGCTGTGACACAAGCAACTTTCATCGACATTTGGAACAAGGGTCTTGTCTATAGTGATTATCGACCAAACAACTGGTGTTTTGACTGTGGGACTACAATTGCTGATGCTGAGGTAGAATACGCTGAGCGCCCAACAAAACTCCACTATCTCTACTTCAAAGTTGATGGACTCGAACCACTTGAGATAGCAACTACAAGACCTGAGTTGCTCTGTGCATGTGGCGCAGTCTTTGTCCATCCGGATGATGAGAGATACACATCCTATCAGGACAAGACTGCGAAGGTGCCCCTGTTTGATCTAGAGGTACCTATCATTCCCAGTCCTACTGCACAAATGGAGTTTGGAACAGGCGCTCTGATGGTCTGTAGTTATGGTGACCAAGGTGACGTAATGGCCTTCCGAGATCATGCACTCACACCCATTGTAGCTGTTTCAACAGATGGTACCATGACAGATGCTGCTGGTGATTATGCTGGTCTGAGGATTGCAGAGGCTCGAAAGAAGATAGTGGATGATCTGAAGGAAAAGGGACTAATCTTCAAGCAGGAGGACTCGATTCAGAGAGTGCCACAATGCTGGCGTAGCCGTACACCTATTGAGTTCATTGCAATGGATGAATACTACATCAAGCAGAAAGACTTCATTGAAGAACTTCACAAAATTGCGATTGATACACCATTCTATCCTAATTTCCATAGACAGGTTCTCATAGACTGGCTGAATCGAATCACTATGGATTGGCCAGTAAGCAGGCGACGATACTATGGCACTGAAGTCCCAATATGGTACTGTAACTCATGCGAAGAGCCTGTAGTTCCAGAACTGACTGAAGAGCCAAGATATTATCAACCATGGCGCGAGGATCCTCCCTTCAAGAAATGTCCGAAATGCGGTGCAGAGAAGGGATTTAGAGGTGAAGAACGAACCTTTGACACATGGGTGGACTCCTCAATTAGTGGCATGTTAGCTGTGGGGTACATGTATGATGATGATCTCTTCAATAAAGGATTCAGCAATGTTATGCGCCCTCAAGGGAAAGACATTGTAAGGACTTGGCTTTATTACTCTCTCCTACGAACACTACAACTAACAGGTAAACCAGCTTTCAGCGAGATTTGGGTTTCTGGTCACGTTGTAGATGATAAAGGAGAAACTATGAGTAAATCAAAAGGCAACTCACCTCCACCAATGCCATTTGTGGAGAAATATGGTGCAGATGCTATGCGTATCTATGGTGCATTAGAAGCAGGCCTCGGTAGTGATGTAAGATTTGCTGAGGACCGGCTTGCAGGTGTATCGAAGTTTATGACCAAACTCTACAACATTGCAAGATTCATCTCAATGTTCCCAGTCCCAGAACCTATTCCTTTCAAGAAACTGACCCCTGTGGACCAATGGATACTTGCTGAGGCAAATGCTCTGGTAGAGCGGATTGTTCCTGAATGCAACTTGCTTGATTTCCATAAACCTGCCATCGAGATACGCGGTTTCACATGGAATCTCTTCGCAGATCACGTGCTTGAAATGATAAAGGGACGGTCTTTCAACACAGACGGTGCGTTCACAGAGGAGGAACAGAAGGCAGCCTGGTTCACTCTGCATGAGGTTTTGAAAATCATATCCCGAGCTTTGGCTCCAATGACTCCCTTCATAACTGACCGGATATACAGAGACCTCTATGATGACAAGGGTATCCATGGACATAGCTATCCCTCATTTGAAGAAACATGGAAATCATCACTCACAGAACACACTGAACTGCTGATGCAGACAAACTCCGGGTTCTGGAAGTTCAAACGTGAGAATGGACTCTCTCTTAGACAGGGGCTTCCTGAAGCGTTCATCTCTGAGAAACTGAAACCGTGGATCAAGGACCTCCAGGCAATGCATGGCGTGGAAAAGATAAGCTTCGGCAAACCAAAGGATAACAAGTTCTTGGAAGTAACTCTCCCCGAGTCTGAAGATGTTATTTACATCCTTCCGCCTGAAGAAGTGAAAAAATGATTGGACGACTTTGATCGTTCCAATCCTCTCATTTATCCCACAACAACCTCATTCTCGTGGTCAGTCGGACATTTCATTGAGTTGGACACAAGACAGTACTTTTCAGCCAGCTCAAGTGCTCTCTCCGCTTTAGGTATGAGGTCCTCATTTTCAACCTCAACCTTGGTCTTCAAGAGGATCCTTGTGAACTGGAATCCCTTACCAACCCTTTCAAGTGTGCCATGGCCTTCACATGAGAATGACTTGAAATCGAATCTCATCTTTTTAGAGAATGCTACAAAGGTCGTCATGTGACATGATGTCGCTGCTGCTACAAAGAGGTCCTCTGGAGAGATTATTCCTTCAGGTCCATCAAACTCGGGTGGCGTTGAAACTTCGACTTCGGGCTTTCCTTTAATACTAAGAACTCCAACCCGTCCCTGCTTCCAGTCGACTGTGCCCCTGTACTCATGAACGTCATCAGACATCTCTATCACTATAATTCGCTGACTAGCTCATCTGAAAAAGCGTTTGGTTGGGTCACTCAACAAGAACAGTCGTTTCATGTGAAACCTCGCTCTTCATAGAATTCGCAATGAAACAGTACTTCGCAGCTAAATCAAGCGCACGGTCAATCCTCTTTCGTATGTCCTCAGAACCAATTACTACTTTCGTTTTTGTTTCTATCTTGGTGACCTCAAAACTTCTTCCTACTTTTTCAAGAGTTCCTACTGCATCACATTCAAATGATTTGAACTCGATTCGCATCTTTCGTGCGAATTCTACAAACCCGTTCATGTAGCATATTGTCACAGATGCAACAAAGAGGTCCTCAGGAGAGTGAAACATGGCTTCATCAGGACCACCAGGAGGCACACCGGTTTTGATGACTGCCTTACCTTCCACAATCAGATCTCCACTCTTACCTCCAGTCCAAACGAGTCTAACAGGATAGTACTTCGGCTCTGTTTCATCGCTCACTTGGTTCACCTAGTCCGATTTGGTAAACATCACTATATCTTCTGTGCTTTGAACACAGCAAAGAAGGGAATACGATTCTCTCTGTCAAAGAACTCATTATCGTCAATGGGTTGAGGTTCTGCAAACTCAACTAGACGGAATCCTGCATCCGCAAGTGAATTGAGGTATGTCGAAAGTGTCCTATGGAAGAAGCTGATTGCCTCTGGGAAGTTCTCTCCCTCCCTAGTCTTCCAGTACCGTTCATACTCTTTCTCTTCGAAATATCGGTCAATTTTGAAGTAGATTCCCTCACGCCTATTTGTTTCTGGATTCTTCTCCCCCATCTGCCACGAACCTGGTCCATAGAAATTGAAAGCTGGATGAACGACTGAAAAGACTAGAATCCCCCCTTCTTTCAGCACTCTATGGAACTCTTTGATGGCATCATCCAGGCAAGGAATATTCAGAAGCACGAGGTTGGACAGAACCAGATCAAACTCAGCATTGGGGACTGACTCTATATGGCAAACACTGTCAACTCGATATTCAACAATGAGTTCCTCATCATCTGTCAGCTGTTTAGAAACCTCGACTAAACGCTGTGACAAGTCGATAGCTGTCACAATTGCTCCTTTCTTGGCATAATATCTGGCCAAGTAGCCCTCTCCACATCCTGCATCCAGCAGTTTCTTCCCCTTAACTTCTCCAATGAGTCTTTCGACAGAGGGATTGAGTATCTCTCTGTGATGCGGAGTTCCTATCCCACCAATAAGATTTGAGAAAGCCTCAGCGTTGCTCTCCCACTGCTCACGAATCTTGTCGTCCATGATTTTGAAAGAGCGCTCAGCTCTTCTGAAGCTTTCGAATTTGCTATATCTTGTCCCATACCTTACGAATTCGCGCACCAGTTTCTTCAATCAATGACTCCATGTCTTCTTGAGGCGCAAGGCCTGTTTCAACACCAACCTTCATGATAGATGTATGAGCGACCTTGACCTTCCCATCTTCCTCGTAGACTGTGAAGCTGCATGGAAAGATTGTACCCATGTCCTTTGAGATCTCCAGAGCTATCTTTGCTAGATGTGGATTGCATACAAGGATTACCGTGTATTTTGGATAATCATCAATCCCAAGCTTCTGTTTGAAGATATCATGAACTCCCTTTGTGAGCTGTAGACCAAAGCCCTCACTCACACAGGCATCTTCAACTTTCTTAACTGCTACATCGAACTCATAGGGGACTTCTTTCCGTAAAACGTCGACCATGTCTAATGTCCGGTCCTTCTCAGTAAAATGGGTTTGGATTGGACTCAGGTCCAATGCAAATATGAGTAGGAATGGCGATATTAGAAATCGGTGAATCCCACTGACCGATAATGGACCTAGCCAAGAAGAGGATGTGCAGAGAGATCCTGCATTTGTCTTTGGTGCAGCATCTTTCTTGAATGACACAGGCTCAGATATGATTGCACCTATATGGCCAACATTTCTGACCACTCAGCTTGGGCTCACCCAAGGACATGTGCAGATAGTTGACGGTCTTGCTTTGACAATTACATCACTGTCCAAGCTCGGTGCTGGGTATGCTTCTGACCGTACTGGGAAGAGAAAGGCATTCATCACATTGGGATATAGTCTGTCAATGGTTGCAAGGATTGGATTTATTCTTGCAACCTATGCTTACCAATTCTTTCAGATTGTTCTGTGGAAATCCATGGATCGCTTAGGGAAGATGCGTGGGCCTCCACGTGATGCCATAGTAGCAGGACACGTGACTGAGAGAGAACGAGGGCGTGCTTTTGGTACACTTAGAGCACTGGACACATCAGGCGCTGTCTTTGGAACAATTATCACACTCATCTTCTTTCAGTTTCTTGGATATACAGGAATAATCCTGCTTGCAGTTCTTCCCACTGTGGGTTCTGTGATTGTTGTCAGCGTTTTAATTAAAGAGAAGCGTGGAAAGGATGTCTTCAAGGGAGTCAGTTTTCGTGGACTTGACCGAAACCTGAAACTTTTCCTTGTCGCTTCTGTACTGTTCGCACTTGCAACATTCAGTTACTCCCTCTTGATTCTATACTCAAGTAACTTGGGATTCTCCGTAGAACAGCAGACGCTCCTCTATCTATTATTCACAGTCGTTTATGCCGCTTCAGCATATCCATTTGGTTGGCTGTCAGACAAGGTTGGCAGGAAGCTCGTAATGATGATTGCATTCCTGTTTCTGATATTGACCTCAGTCTGGGTATATCTCATAAGCCATCAATTGATGATAATCCCAATGTTTGTATTCTTTGGTCTAATGAACGGTGCTCTTGACCCTGTTCAAACAAGTTTTGTTGCAGATCTAGTTGAGGAAGAGCGTCGTGCAAGCATTATCGGAGCTTTTCAGATGGCCGTGGGCATCAGTGCATTTCCAGCGGGCCTTGTGATTGGCTTTCTGTGGGATACATACGCACCGGTCGTCGCATTCCAGTACTCAATCATACTTACACTGTTTGCCCTCATGATACTAGCACTAGTCAGAACAAGAAAATCTGGTGGACCGGGCGAGATTTGAACTCGCGACCTTCTGAATGCGAATCAGACGATCTACCAGGCTGATCTACCGGCCCATTCAGAAAATCCACCGTCTATTGGCTCTTAAAACCTTGTCTACGGCACTAGATAATACTGCATCAAATCTCTATTCCAAAAGCTTCTGAAAACCGCTCTATCCTGATGAACTCCCTGAGGAACTCTCTTCCTTTCTCAGTGAGGAGGTATATTCTGTTGTCGCTCTCAGGGTTCACTTCTCTAATGAGCTCTTTCTCAATGAGCTCCTCGAGATATTGTGTCAATCTGTCATGAGACAGGTTTGCAGCATAGAGTATTTTTGTTGGACCTAAACCTTCCTCCCCTTCACTCTGAATGGCACGCATCATATCAGCTAGGATGCGCATCTTTGAGCGATAGGCCCGTTTTCTACTCATTCTACCCTGCCTGCCTTGACTAGCAAGACCAAAAATGACAAGAAACCAAGGAGCTGCGATGCTTGACTCAGCAGATAGAACCCTGGATTTGCCGCTACTTGAGCCATTAAGATATGGCTCAGAAGAAGCAGAAAGAATCCGACCAGCACATAGCGTGCGAATCGACTTCGGGTTGTCATATAGTTCAATATGGCTTGAATAACAACCACAACCAAAACGAGAATTGTAATAACCTCAAGATTTGAATCAACCAGAAAAGTCGCCATTAGCAACATATTGATTCCTGCTACTTCTTGAGGATGCCGTCGTGGTCTTGTTGCTATCACGAAGAGAACATACGCCATAATCCGCGACACGCCATATGCGATTGTTACAATTGAAATCACCAGCTCTCCTGCATCGAAATCCCCCCCAAAGCGGATGAGAAAGTACCATGTACCAATGACCCTTCCAAACATGCCTGCCGATAGAACTAGAAATCCAGTTGACAGATCTGATAATCTCTTCTGACCTGTGAGGTTGTATGCCTTCGTAGCATAGTATGTCACAATCAATGCAATGAATCCACTTATGATTTCGAAGACTAGATCCAGTCTGATTATTGCCAATCCTATTTGCATTTGGTGACGCCCGTCCTAATCTTGTCAGCTTAGGTCTTATTAACAATGGATGAATCATCTATGACTTTTGGATGATTCTATGACATAATCCGCGGAGGGTTTTACTGGACGAATCATCTTGATAATTCGTTCATCATTTCTTTATATCCAAAAGAATCTATATTATCTTAGATGGAAGCGACCGACAACTGCAGGAAGCGGTCAGCTGATCCTGAACCGCTGTGAGTGGCGGGGTAATACCCGCCCTTCCATCACCTATTCTTCATCTTCAAGCTTGAGGGTAGATTCGATTTTGTCTAATCGATCTTTGAGCTTCCTATTTTCTTTCTCAAGTTCTTCTATACTCTTTCGCAAAGAGTCTATTTCCTTAGGCTCTTTCTTTTTGCTCAGTTTCCTGATAGATATCCTGCATCGTCTTACAATTCCACTCTCAGCCTCTCTTTCAGCAATCTTTGACAGAGTTGGAATAAGAGCCGAGTCTTCTAAGGTTGGAGCTGCATCAATTGAGAATGTCCGGACACGATACGACTTGTCAAGAAATGTCCTCTCAAGAATTGATTTAATCTCAGGATGGTCCTTCTTGTATCGTTTTCCTAGTCTGGCTAGAATAGATGGGATACGCCTTCTTATCCAATCACTTGTACCAACCTTGAGATAGTCCTTAGCAATTTCAATTACGTCCTCTCTCTCTGTTTCTGCAAGACCTTGTAACGCGCCTACCTGTACAAGATCATGCCAACTAGGAGGTGCCTTCTTGAGGAAATCAACCAATTGGTCAAAAGCTCTATCGTGTTGAGTCTTACCAATCGATGTGGCAGCAGCAGCTACTACAAAATAGCTCTCCTCATCTCCCAGCATTTCAGTAAGAGCGTTAAAGGCGATGTCACTCTTATAGAATTGCCCAAGTGCTGTTGCTACTGCAGTTCTTGCCTTTGTGTTTTTTAGAGAAACAGCTTTGAGTAACTGTTCCAAAGCACCATCAGATTTCAGAGAACCGAGAACCTTAGCAATCTCAGATTGTGTACCCCAGAACTCCTCTTCTCGTAGGGCTTTTCCAAGCGTTTCTACAATTTTTGAAGTCGCTTTCTTCCCTAGAGCTTTCGCTGCTTTGATTTTTTGTATTGAGTTAGATCCATTAAGTAATTGATTAATCCACATTGGTTCAGGTTTCTCAATATTCCAGTCCATTAAGGTGGCATAGTCTGGATCAATTACAACTTGTTTTG
>JBHLOX010000215.1:0-3824 GCA_048940045.1 Promethearchaeota archaeon | reverse complement strand
ATTTCGATTCAAGACTGTTTCACAATTGCCGACAAGAGGAGGCACAGAGTGTAGCATGTGTTACACCTGTGAGGAATCATGCCCCACTGGAGCTATGGACGCTGAATTAGGCGAAGCTGACAAGGGAAAATGTATTGTCTGTCTAGCCTGTGTAGCTAACTGCTCTGATTCCATGTTGGCTATCAGCGATACGTCGAAGGGTTGGCCATCAAAGTTGGAAGAGGAACACACCACTGAGGAAGACCTACAAGCACGAAAAAGTATAATCTACGCCTAAAATGGGCAAGATCTGTAGATTTTTCAATAGTCGTAGCGGCATCCTCTTAGTTGTTGAAAAGAAAAGCGGGGAGAGAGGGCGAACCTCTCTCGAATTGAAACTTGAAACTACATCTGTTTCTCTTGCCTGTACAGCAGATAGTCGGCTCCGAACATCTCCCGTGCCATGACGATCTTCTCAAGAACTACCCTGGCAATCAATAGACAAATTAGGATGGTTGTATCATATTGTCTGGGTCGAAGCGGGAGTTTGGTTCAATGAGATATTTCCGGACTGTACTTGTTTTATTATTATTGGGGTTCGTGAGTCTTCAACCAGCTCAAGCTATTATCTTGGAAGAGCATAATTTAGAAGAAACAATCACACTCCCCATCAATACAACTGGATTGGATGAGGTATTACCAATCAGTATCTCCTCAAATGCACAATTCAATGAATCATATTCATTTCCAGGAAATGGGTCAAAGACTAACCCATACGTCATTGAGAATCTATTCATCAGCTTAAACACATCTGATTGGGGCACTCATGGATACTCCTGCATAGAGATCTCAAACACTGACTGTTACTTTGTCATTCATAATTGTACACTCATGGGGTATGTCAGGTGGGATGATGATCCCCAGTATGTCGAACCAGTAATCGACATCAAAGGCTCTGGAATAAGATTGGTCGATGTAGAAAACGCGGAGATCTATAACAACACAATCGTTGTCACTAATTTCCCAATTGATACCAATTTGTTAGTGTCCTCAACAATCCATCATAACAGAGTGTATGGAAATGTGATAAATGGAGTCCCTGGAGAATATGGCGTTAATGGGATACATCTCAATGTTGATTCACATAATAACAGTGTGGAATTCAACTCAATCCAGAACTGCTCCGTTGGGATACAACTAAGCGGTGCAAGGCACAATTTGGTCAAGAACAACACTGTCTTCAATTGTGATGCTGGAGTTGAGATATCTAGCTTTTCAGAAAGGAACACTGCATTTGGAAACAACTGTAGCTACAACTGGCAAACTGGTATTTCACTAATGCAGACCAGTTTCAATAGCATTCTCAATAATACCTGTACTTGGAATGGAATCTGTGGAATACTCGTGCCAAGGGAAGCTATGAACACTACTATCACAGGTAACCTAGTGTACGCAAACGGTGGATACGAATATGATATGGAAGCCGTCGGATATGGGATATGGATTCAAGAAGAAAGTTCAGAAAACGAAGTGGTCTGGAATGACATCATTGACAATGATATTAATGCCAAAAATGATGTGGCTGGAAACACCTACGATCTCAATTTCTGGTCGGATTACAGTGGAACAGATGAGAATGAAGATGGGATTGGAGACACTCCATATGAGATTCATGGAGCTGCGCAAACGAATGACGAAAATCCAAGGATGCGACCTCAGTTCACTGTCCCTCCACGAGAGTTTCCGACGACTGGTCCTACAAGTACACCAACGACTTCGCCTACATCTCCCGACAACTCCATGTTGATTATCTTGGGAGGGGTGGGGGTTGCTGCTATTGTCATTTTGGTTGCTGTCTTTCAAATCAGAAAACGATAAGGTAGTACAATTGTGAAAAAGAAGATTGGAGAGAGGAAAACCCTCTCTCAAAATGAATGTTGAAACTACATCTGTTTCTCTTGCCTGTACGGCTGATAGTCAGGTCCGAATATCTCGCGTGCCATGACGCTTCTCGGTAAACTTATGTCAAAGCTATAGGAACAGGTTACTTTGTAGTGTTGTCATTTTCGTCAAGTAGGAAAGGAGAGATGCCTTTGCATGACAGAGTCAGTAGTTGCATCTTGTTGCTGACATTATTCATGTTCTTATTGGCTTTGACTCCTGTAGCAGACTTTGAAGGGACGGTAACTCCGTCTGCAACGGTGGTTTCAGAACTTGAGAATCGAGGAATTTGTCTTGCAGGCATGCCGCATGGTCCCATAACGATTGACGGAGATGCCGACTTCTCAGCCACAGCTCTGCTTGAGGGATGGCCTGGTGATGGTTCTCCTGAGAACACGTTCATAATTGACGGGTTGGACATTGACCTTGGTGGGAATTATGGGTCCTGCATAACGATAATCAATACACAAGTCAGCTTCATTATACGCAACTGCAGACTCACTGGCGCTGATTCGAGAGATTGGTGGAGTGGGGGGTTAGGAGCTGGAATCCTTCTACGTGATGTTTCCAACTGTGAGCTAGTCAACAACAAATGCTACAGCAACTTGAGGGGCATATTCATCGAGACCTCAGATTCCATCACCTTGTTCAACAACACCTGCAATAACAATGGATGGGGCATCTGGCTAGCTGACTCAGATTTCAGCACCGTGTTCAACAACACCTGCAATAGCAACGCCTATGATGGCATCTCCCTTCCTGGTGGGTACTCTAATACAGTGTCCGACAACATCTGCAACAGCAATTCATGGGGCATCTGGCAAGTAGGCTCATTTTACAACATGGTGATGAACAACACCTGCAACAGCAATGAGTTTCATGGCATCGAGCTCGGTGGATCATATTTCAACATGGTTTCCGATAACACCTGCAACAACAACACCCAGTACGGCATCTACATCAATGACTCAGAATTCAACACAGTATCAAACAACATCTGCAATAATAACCAGTTTAGCATCTACCTCGAAGAATCACATCGGAGCATCGTGGCAAATAACATCTGCAACAACAACGGCATTGGCATCTACGTAAGAGCCTCAGATAACAACACCGTGGCGGACAACACCTGCACCAGCAATGGTAGACATGGTTTCTATCTCAGTGACTCGAGTTACAACAACATGACGAACAACATCTGCAACAACAACTGGATTGGCATCTGTCTAAATAATTCATATTGGAACACCGTGGTGAACAACACATGCAACGACAACAGGATTGGCATCTACCTCTATGAATCATATTACAACACAGTGGCGAGCAACACCTGCTTCAACAACAATGAACATGATATACTCGAGGAGTTTGAATCCGGAAAGTTTGTTCCTTCAGTTCTCCTGTTGGTCGGGCTCTTAGGAATCACACCGATGGCTATCGTGGTGCTGGGTCCAGGATTGAGAAAGGCCTTTGAAGCATGGCAGTTGGAAGAAAAGAAACGGAGAGAGGCCTATGATGAAGAAAGAAGACGGTGGGAAGCCGACCAAGAAGCGCGTCTGGTAGAGGAACGACAGAAAAGACGCTACAAGGATGATATCACGTATCCTGGCGAAGTGAGGAGGTTCACTATCATTCTAAGGGGAAGGTCAATCGATCTGTCCTTCTGGATCAAGATGGTAGTGATAATATTCATTCTCTTCATTATCCCTATTGAGTTCAGCTATTGGAGTTCAGAGTCAAATGGAGTCATCTGGATTGACTCAGTGATAATAGATTATTACGACGAGGAGGTTTGGTCAAATGCACAGATAGCATTTAGCAATCCATCGACAATCGCTGCAGCATTCGCAATCTGTCTTCCAGCGATCGTTCTA
This sequence comes from Promethearchaeota archaeon, assembly GCA_048940045.1. Classification (GTDB taxonomy): domain Archaea; phylum Asgardarchaeota; class Thorarchaeia; order Thorarchaeales; family Thorarchaeaceae; genus SMTZ1-45. Next base: position 30 of record JBHLOX010000215.1, on the reverse strand, counting down.
AACCGTCGGATCAGGAATCAGAGAGCAACA
>JBHLOX010000214.1:0-3839 GCA_048940045.1 Promethearchaeota archaeon | reverse complement strand
AAGCTGGCTAAGGAGGGACCTATGAGCCCACAGGATGTATCCAAGTCGTCAGGTCTTGCCATGAGAACAGTAACACTGGCTCTCAAGACCCTGTTAACTAGGAAAATCTGTAGAAGAACACCGAATCTCCTAGATATGAGGAAACCTTTGTATCATGTTAATCCAGAAAAGGTCAGTGAACTCAGACATAGTGCAGAGTTAATGAGATCCATGGCACATATGCATCTCAGATAGACAACAATGGTCTGGTCGTGGTGCTGCTGCGGCCGAAACATTTCCTTTTCAAATTCTCAAGTGCAACTATTGTCAGAGAAGCAGTTCTTCAACACTGCGTGCATTACAGCGCCTCGAGCCTTATCTATGTTAGGAATACCAGCCACGAACTCTTCACAGATTCTCATTGCTGGTAGTCCAACAGGGGCAGGAAATCCGCATCCATCGTCATCCCCTCGAACAACATCAACTTCTCTGATAGTAGAAGGAGGAAGACCAAAATCGGAAATGACGCTATACATGATTTCTAAGGCTGCATCGCAAAGGACGCATTCTTCACTGGTGTAAACTATGACACAGGCGCACCGACCGCACTCTGTCCGCTGAGACTTGTAAGAAATGTAAGCTGATTCTTGCTCCACTGTCATTCCCTTTCAGGAGAAACATAACATATTTTCAATATAACCAGTCTGAGCAAATCAACCATGTCTGAAACGCATCCAGACGTCGTTTAGCTTGATTCTAGTTCAGGGTGAGAGAGCTTTTGGCGAAAAATCTTCAACATGGACAGTCTTGGATTGTGAGGAGGAAAAGTGGTTGATGTTCACCTTAACAAACGGCCATATTGTCAGGGTAATATCAGCCTATTACGTCGAGTCCGGTCATAAGGTCCTCCAACAAATCATTGCAGTCCTCTATTCCCACAGATAATCGGACAGTTGAACGTGATATGCCCATCTCATTGAGCGCGGTCTCCTCCAGACCGTAGTGTGTGGATAGGGCAGGAATACTTGCAAGACTCTCAACACCTCCGAGTGATACCGCATTCAAGAAGATCTTTAATGAGTCCACGAACTTGCTAGTCCCAGCCAAGTCCGAGTCAATGTCGATTGACATCATGCCACCAAAACCGTCCATCTGTTTCTTTGCAATATCATGCTGTGGATGACTGGAGAGACCTGGGTAGTGTATCTTTCTGACTCGTGAGTCTTGAGAGAGTTTCTCAGCAAGGAAGCTTGCATTTGAGTTATGCCTCTGCACACGCACTCCAAGTGTCTTAATACCACGGTCAAGGAGAAATGACGCAAATGGATCCATTGTACCTCCGAGGAGTTTTGCCGCACTGCGAACCTCAGCCATCAGCTCTTTTGAACCCGATATAGTCCCTGCGATGATATCACTGTGACCACCGAGATACTTGGTTGCACTATGCATCACAAGATCTACACCCAGTAAGTGAGGTCTCTGATTGATTGGAGAGCCGAATGTACTGTCAATCATACTTATGGTTCCTGTAGCCTGGGCTGCATCAGCCACTTTTTTGATGTCAACAATCTTCAATGTTGGATTGGTCGGGGTTTCAAAGAAAGCCAATTTGTAGGTTGATCCAGAGGCTGATAGTCGATCTGCAAGCTCATTCGTATCAACATAGTCAACTTGTATTCCATTTGGAATGAGATATTTATTGAAGAGATTCACAGTGCCCCCATAAATGGAGTCACTGGAGAGAATCCTCTCACCACTTTTTACAAGACCCATCACTGCGGAAGAAATAGCCGCCATCCCTGATGCTAAAACATGAGAGTCCTCCGTTCCTTCAAGGGCATTCAACTTCTCCTCCACATTCTTTGTGGTGGGGTTACTCCAGCGAGTGTAGACGTCCTTTCCTGTTTTGCCTTGGACTGAATCAAGCATTTGCTGCTGGTTCTCAAAGACAAAGGTTGATGTCTGTACGATGGGAACCACGGCAGGACCTGATGTCTGTGTGTGTTCACCCTGGACACAGAGAGTAGAGGGTTTTCTCTTGTTGGTTTTCATCATGCTCTCTCCAATGACAACGATGGAATGATGTAGTCATTCACATGTTGCTTATAGATAAGCGCAAACTGGCAAATACGAGTCCCATTTGAGCAGATACCTACTTAACTGAACCCCTCGGCAGTCTGGACAATGAAGATCATTGAAGCCATCAAAGGTCTACCGAAGGCGGAATTGCATGTTCACATCTTGGGGTCATTGCAGCCATCGACACTCCTCAATATTATCACTGAAGAGGGGTTTGAAACACCCTACAACACTGTGGACGATATCGTTCAGAGATTTCAGTATACAGATTTTATGAACTTCATTGAGGTGTACATGGAGATTATTGGATACATTAATGACGAGAAGCACTTCGAACACATCACATACGACATGCTGAAAGCATGCTCGGAATGCAACACTCAATACATTGAAGCTAGCTTTTCACCAAGGGATCACCTTCAACATAATTTAGAGTTCTCGAAGATGGTGGGTGCTATCAATAGAGGCATTGACGGTGCCAAAGATTCGTTTGGAATTGAAGCCAATATCCGAATTGACATAGTTCGAAGTTCTACACAGAACGAAGCAATGGAGATTTTGGACTACATTGAAGAGAACCCACACAACATAGTGTCCATTGATATTGGGGGAAACGAAACTGCGTTCCCGCCAAAGCCATTTGCAGATGTATATGCACGAGCACGAGAAATGGGGCTACACCTTGTGGCACATGCTGGAGAGGCGGCAGGTCCCCAGTCAATTTGGGATGCGATTAAATTCCTCAAAGTGGAGCGTATCGGACATGGTGTCACAGCTCGCGATGATCCAGAACTGATCGCACTTCTAAAAGAGAGTCAGATTGGGATTGAGATGAGTCCGATGAGCAATGTTAGGACCGGAGTTGTTGAGTCAATTAAAGACCATCCAATACGAGAATTCTATGACAAGGGACTCTTAGTCACAGTCAACAGTGATGACCCATCACTTTTCCACACCGATCTGAACAATGAGTATCTGCAGATTCACAAGCATCTTGGCTTTTCATTATCAGAACTATTCCAGCTCTCCTTGAACGGTATAAAGACTGCATTTATTGACCAATCAAGAAGGAAGAAACTGAGAGATTCATTCACCGCTGAATACAATCAGATTATGAATCAGATTGAAGAATAGATTCACCCCTCATCAACTACACGCCAAGCTAGAAATGTACCCACAGTTTCTAAAGGATGCCAGTCCTTCGCAATCTCAACTACCTGTTTCTGTGTTGGTATTTCTTCGAGCTTGTACATCTTCTGGACTCCCTTTCGGACTCCAAGGTCTCCAGCAGACAGAACATCTAATCGTCCCAGGGAGAAAATAAGATACATCTGGACGGTCCACTCACCAACACCTTTGATCTGCGTGAACAAGTCGATGATCTCTGCAGTAGAGAGGCTTGAGAGGGAGTCTATCTTGCGATACTTCCAGAGAAAACCACCTTTGCCAAATGCTTCTGCAACATTGTGGATGTAGGAGGCTTTCTGTCTTGAGAGCCCAACAGAACGGAGTTCATCCTGCGTCTTAGACAAAACACGAGCAGGGGCGAGTTTGCTCACTAGTTCAAGGAAGCGATCATGGATTGTCTTCGCTGCTTTGTATGCGAGTTGTTGGTAGATTATAGATCTCGTGAGCATCTCGAATGGTGGTTGGAGTGTTGGCTCGTACTCCATCTTTGCCTTTCTGAGTGCATCTTCTAGCTCAGGTACTTGTTTCGCAAACTTATCGAGTATCCTCTTCCTAAACATGTTTGGCATGATAACGATACCAAAGAGTGTGTT
>JBHLOX010000213.1:0-3846 GCA_048940045.1 Promethearchaeota archaeon | reverse complement strand
AGATGCTCAAGGAACGGAACCCAACTATTGACTAGATCTTGTTGCCACATTTGAAATGGAACCAAGAGAACATTAACCTCGCTTTTGAGTCCTGCGGGAATTTGAATCGATTGCCCATTCAAGTTATCCCCCTTTACAGTCGGAAATTTCTTTGTCATAGTATTGGAAGTCAAAATAACGATAGTTATCAATATTTACATAGGTCTATTCAGACAATATAAAAAATGGGGAAGTCATTATGGAGATAAACCCAGAAGTGAAGAAACGAATCGACAGGGTGCTCGATTCTCAAAGTATTGCTGTCCTTGGAACATCTAAGGAGGATGAACCTTATTCTAGTCTTGTCGGTTTCGTCGTGACCGAGGACTTGAAACAACTCATATTCGCAACTATGCGTCAAAGACTCAAGTATAGGAATATGTTGGCAAATCCAAGAGTCACACTCATGATTGATGATAGACATGAACAATCTAATGATTTCAACGAAACTACATCTGTGACAATTGTTGGTACGGCAGATGATGTTGAAGGAAAGAAGAGAGAAGAATACGCTGCAATGTTAGTGGAACGACACCCTATCTTGTCGGAGTTTGTGAACTCACCTGACTGTGCATTGATGAGAGTCGCTATCGACAAGATCTATGTTGTGAGTAATTTCGAATCAGTCGTGAAGATTGGGATATAGTTGATACAAACGATGTGTTTTCTATCCAACAGCCCAATGGTGAATAGCATCATCCATTATCTTCCAGAGTCCGAATTCAACCAAGTAACGGTAAAGTGAACCAACATAGATCAGAATCAACAAAGACAGAATAAGCAATATGAGTTCACGATACACACTTGGTTTCTTCAGTCTAGAGATTAATCTCTCTTCCTTGACCGTCAAAAAAGTGGTTATGAACATGTAGGAATAGTATATTGAGAACAGACCAACAAATAATCGGAGGTAGTTTGGAATTCCTGGGAAACCATAAACAATGAAGCTATCGCTCTCAGGATCAATCAAAGTGATTGCTGTTGAGGGAGAATCTCCAACAAGTATCCAGTTTCTCCCATCAATTTCGACATAGTCCGCTTCATAGGGTTGGGCTAGGTACCACCCTCCAAACTCCTTTGTTATTGTCTTGGTTTCCCTGTCAACGAATAAGATACGACCATTATTGGAGTCTGTTATCATGTAAGTACCATTACCTAAGTCGTCACAGTCTCTTGCCCATCTAAGCTCTCCTCTTGGGAAGTCAAGATGAAATTCCCAAACAACTTCTTTCGTGTCGTAGGTGACCTCGATTATTCGCCGATTCTCACTATCACAGATGATGACATTGCCATTGTCCCGTATGTCTGGGTTGTGTTGGTGGTTGAGTGTGTCGTAGTCTTCCGGTTCACCATACCACCAGATAACCTCCCTCGTGTCCGTGTAGTTCACTTCAAGTATCAGATTGAAATTTCTTAATGAAATCAATAGAGAATCATAGGATCGCCCGAGCTCAGTTCCATTAATCCACTCAACATCATTCGTATGTGTCCAGTCGCTTACGGGGTTCTGAACATAGTAAAGCGCGTCTTGACTCCATCCCGCATTGATGGCCAGTTCTGTCCAGTTAATATGATTTGGGTTGGTGGGGTCCCATTCCCAAACCTTGTTTGTGGGATCATTGATGTCTAACTCGTAGACCAGTCCTGGCAAGGTGTCAGCAACGATGATATTTCCATTTGGAAGAATCTCGGCCTCATGTACAAATCTTCTTGGAACATCACTCTGCCACAAGACATCGAGTTCATCATTAACGATCAGGATCTTCCCACTGTTGTCACTCACAAGGAATGATCCAGCATAGGTTCCCTCAGTAATATAGTCAACATCAAGGGGCATACCCATTGGCTGAAGAGATGGGATATACAACACGAAGAGGGGCATCGTAACTGCCGCGATAATAGCCAAAGAGATGATTAGCATTGATCTGTGTTTCACTATTAGGCCCCCCAGTAAAAAGACAGAGTAGCTAGGGCAATGAATGCAAGAAGATACGTCCCAGTATAGTTCAATGATTTCAAGAATATCTTTCGAGTTGTCATCTCAGTGTTGTGTCGTCTATCATAGACCAGTACTATCAGAAAAGAGAGAAACAGGGCAAGAATTAGAAGTAGAGGAACCATGATGAAGAAAGTCAAATCACCCAGTCTCATGACCATGTAACTGAGAAAACCAAAGAGCATCCCGGTGCTAAGTTTGCTCCAATACAGAATGTTGTCTAAAACAGATTGTGGGGATTTTCGTACTATAGGAGCTGGTTCTTCCTGCAATGCGAATCTGCCTCTCTCGACCCACTTATGATATGTCCAAGACCCCTCCTATTTCACTCTTACCCTTTTTTCAAATGTGTGGATAATTAAAGAAGGTATTTCTAGAACATTCTACTAAGATGCGAACCCTTTAGTAGCATGATATATTAGTAAAATGAAGTGGGCGTCCGTGAGGATTCATGGTAAACTTACTATCCATTAGTTTGCCACACCCAATGAATTCTAACTATCGCCCACCCCTTTTGAAGTCATATTTTCTTAGGGGCCATAGAAGAAGGCCATAACGCGTTGGAGGATTCGGGATGACAAACTCACTCTACTTCCTTAAGCACGCTGAAACCAAAGTGGATTTATCCATACCTGCACGGGACTGGTCCATCACTGAGGAGGGAGTGAGGTTGACAAGGGAGCTTGCAGAGTCTGGCAAGCTCAGTGTTGTTGACGGAATCATCCACTCAAGCGAAGACAAGGCAAAACAGACTGCAGAGATCTTTGCTGAGGGTCTCGATGTTCAGATGTATCAGCTTTCAGGTTTTGATGAGCTAGCGCGTGAGCACGAAGGAAAACTTACAGATGAGGAATATCGGGATAAGGTTCGTAGGACTCTCAGTGACTTAGAGAGGAACGTGCCCGGATGGGAATCTGGTGCTTCCGCGCTTAAACGGTTTGAGGATGCAGTTCGAAAAGTAGACATAATGTTTCATCGAAAGAATGTCCTGATTGTTACCCATGGGATTGTACTCACTCTATATTTCAACAAACTCAAAGGATTTGAGTCGATAGCCTATGAACGTTGGAGCCAGCTCAGGTTCTTAGCCTGGGGACTCGTCAGAGAGGACCGCGTTCTTGTTGATATAATCTAGTCACCTAACCTTTTTGAACACCGCTGCAATATGATGCGGAGTGGTTTGGCATGACTAAAGTCACAAAGAAGATGATCACATCTTTCTCCAAGTTCAAGTCAGCATGGGAGAAGGATGCAGGAAAACCAGAGAACACTATCATGTACTATCTTATTGCTGCCCTCAATATCGAGAAGGACCCCGACCTTGCTGATGCGATGATGACAGTTGTTGTGTCCAAGAAGGATTGTGTTGAGGACTCAGGGTCTCCTTCAGGTTTGAAGCTCGGGAGGAGTGCGAAGTATTTTGTTGGTCAGTTCAAGAAGAACAAGAACATTGCACGCTCATATATCGGCGGGACTCCTCAGAATGGCTACAAGTTCGACAAGGACAAGCTTGTTATGACTGTCACCAAGAAACAGGAGCATGGTAAGAGTCTGAAGATCTTCATTGACAGCGGTGGTAAGGATACGGACACGCCGTTACAGCTCAGACAGAACAATGATGGCCAGTGGAAACTTATCGAGTATAGTTCAGTCTGTACTGGAGTCAGGAAGACACCTCAGGAAGAGGGCGACTTCTAGGTCAATCAAGGCTCCCGGCTATCGATGATATAAAAAGGACCAGGCGGGTTCTGATGAACTCACCCTGGTTGCTACTAGCCCCAGTACTTCCTACCAATTGCAACTCCCAAGAT
>JBHLOX010000212.1:0-3853 GCA_048940045.1 Promethearchaeota archaeon | reverse complement strand
GAGGAGCTACCAAAAACAAGATAGAAACAAGAGTTGATATGATAATTAGATGCGATTTTGTACATTCTCCTTATTATGGGTTCAATATTCTGAATTGGAATCCAGAAGTTTTGCATGGATAATGTTGGAACCTCCAACTTGAGTTTCATTTCAACAATATTCCTATCATCCCAGTTTTTCCTATAGTAATCCTGTGGCATTTCTTCGCCACCCGCAATCTCGAAAATACCACGGGCAGTTTTTAGCGACTCAGACACTTCATCAGCTGCTCCGCTATATGTAACCATGATAAAGAATAGGCCAGCTGCTCCAGGAGGAAGACCGCCTTGAATTCGCCATTCGTACTCAAGGTCGGTTAGTCTCAGATAGATTGGTTGAATTTTGGTTTTACTAAGGCGGGAGAGTGCATCTATTGCTCTATCAAGCTCGTTAAACGCAAACATGAATCCTTCAGTTAATTCAGGAATAGGGATAATTTTCATTTTCAATGATGTGACAACCCCAGATATTCCCGACGTGCCATAGAAGGGCATCATGTCTTTCCCTGTAACGGTATCAATCGTCCCGTCTGGTCTTACAACTTCCATCTCAAACACATTCTCAATCATTGATCCATATTTTGGGGTTCCAACACCTGCTGATCCGCCTATGGCTAACCAACCTGCGAGTGTGGATGCAACACCACTCTGAGGTGCCACTGGAAGTGCAAGACCTTGCTTGGCTAACTCATTGTTCAGAATCTCCCAAACAGCTCCTGCCTCTACTCTAATCCACCCTTCTTCCTTGTTTACCTCTTTGATTATATCCATGCGTTTTGTATCAATAACAATCCCACCTCTCGTTGGACTCGCAGAACCATAATAGCATGTTCCGCCGCCTCTTGGAATAACAGGCATCTTTTGCTTTGAGGCGAATTTCAAGATAGCTGATACTTGTTCATTGGACTCTGGCCATGCTACATAATCTGCAAGCCATTTCTTCTTCCATCTGTAGTGATAATATGGGATTCCAGTTGTGTCCCCACTTGCAGACAGGCGCTCAGCCATGAGGTCACTAACCCATGATACCTCGGATAGTTCGGTGATTTGTTCTGTTGAATTCGTTTTTGTTCACCTCTAAGCGATGTATAGAATGTATCCCATGACAAACACTATTGTCCAGCAGACTGCAGCAACCAAACCCGGGATATGTGTTCTAATACCTGATATTCCAGTGAGAAAAGCACCAACTCCAGCGAGATAGCCTATTATGCCTAATCCGATATGGATTAGATGAAATAGGTCTACTCCTCCCACACTCAGTAGAGTATCAGTGAGAGGCAGTATATATACCACGTTGACTGTTGTTAATAACAATGACAATCCGGCACAAACACCATGAACAAAGGTGTATTTCTCCTTGGAAAAATAGTACAATGTTGTACCAATGTAGAGGAGTATAAGTGCAGGGAGGCCAAGTATAACAGTCATGTGAATGTTGCTAATCTGTAGCGATTGAAATTGACTTGATAATATTACTGTCGTCATTTAGATACCTCCATGACTGAGAAAGAGTTGCTTCTGTTGGCTTAGTCGAAAAATAATGCAATTGGCGAATAATGAACTATTCTGGAAACCAATACTCATAATGCAATCTCTGAACAACTGTTGACTTGTATTCGTCCGATTTGTTTGATGCAGGTGTGCAATCATAGTGTTCAAGCATTTGTCACATCCATTATCCACCACTTCACATTCAATGGAAGATTTTCCTTCCTAATCTTAAGAAAGGTGTACCGATTGAGAGTACTACTGTGATTGGTACTAGATTCGCAAACTCAGTTACAACAAAACCGACGAGCATACCCACAATGAACCATATGAGAAAACTTGGAAGATCGTTTACAACAATCCATGGAACGTATGCCTGGAAAATGGATGGTACAATAAATCTCGCCACCCAAATTACGATGGGGGCAACAAGTCCTGCAATGAACATGATTAACAAGTTCATTCGGACACTCAGAACCAATGGTCCGGGAAAGACTTTGTGAGAGTTGAGATATCCTTTCTTGTCTGTCTTTTGTTTGAGGTTTGAGATCTTAGCATAGTTCTCTTTTCCATAGTAGCTTCTTGAATGAGCTGCATTCCACATACCGATGGAGTATGCCCTTCCACCATGTTTCAAACCAAGATTTATCACATCTAGGGAGCGATACCAACCCATTAGGAATGAGATTCTTCGCCGTTCATCATCTGGAAACCAAGTAAGAACTGCTACCTCACCTCGATCAGTTATTGCTCCTTCAAGAGCAAAGTCTTCATCCTTGAAATGCTCGTTCATGTGATTGATGTACTCGTCTAGATTATCTAATGGAACATACACTTCGGAAGGCGCTAGACTGGGTCCAAGTCGTTTAATGCGCATTGGGTAGAACCGTTCTTCCCATTCATGCTCTGCTACCTCCTTTGATTCAAGGGAGCCACTATATCTACTCACAATGTGTTTGAGTTTCTCAATCTCAGTAGCTATCTCATCTTCAGTTCCTTCGAAAGCGCAGGAAATTATGAACTCACCTGTTGTAGCCGGAGCTTGATCCACTTCTCTAAGCATTCCATAGAATTTGTCAGTAATGAAATGTAGGTAGAAAGGTCTTGTAGCCTCTAGAATATCCTGAAGAGCTCCAACCATCAAGCTTTGGCTCCTGAACGATGATGTTGTCGGTCTGATATTTCTTGATGGGATGAGCTTCAAGACAACTTTAGTGATGATTCCTAGTGTTCCGTTACTATCAAGGAAGAGTTGTGTAGAATCTGGGTTGAATGATATGTCATCACTCACATCGCCATAGAATGTATCCCCACCACCATACTTCTTAGTTCGGAGTTCCTTCATGAAATTCTCTTCAGGTGTGTCCTTTGTACGAATCACATCTCCATCAGGCAGAACTACTTCGAGGTCAACAACCTGTTCAGCTATGCCTCCATACTTTGTACTTCCTATACCGCTTCCACCAGCAGCTACCCATCCACCAACTGTGCTAGATGGTGCACTCGATGGATAAGCTGCGACAGTAACACCTTCATCCTCTAGCTCTTCGATTAATTTACCCCAGATAATACCTGAACCTACCTCTATTGTCATATTCTCCTTGTCGATGTTTAGAATCTCATTCAGTCTCGTCATCTCAACAACAAGTCCACCACGAGTCGGCAAAGCCCCACCATATCCGCTGGTTCCGTGCCCTCTAGGGACCACAGGAATATTATGCTCTTTACAGTACTTCAGAAGATTTGAAACGACCTCAGTGGTTGTCGGTTGTGCTACTGCCTCAGCATCTGGGTTTAAGACATCACCAACAATTCCTGGCAAGGCTGCGATATCACTGGAGTAAAGACTAGTCATGTACTTCTCTGATGAAAAATAGTCTTCACCCACTATGTCAGCCAGATTTTGAAAATGCTTCTTTGCTATCACTAATGACACCACCTAGAGTCCTAACGCCTCCACAACAATCTGGGATAGGTCTTTGAATTTCAATTGCGATTCTCGGTTTTCGATTCCATCATTCAATGACATTGTGCATGATGGACATTCACTGGACAATATTGATGCTCCAGTCTTTTCAGCTTCTTCAATCCGTCTACCTGAAATTCTGACTGATGCCACGGGGCGTGTGCCTTTGAGAAGCCCACCACCACCACAGCATCGAGCTTTATTCCGGTTATGTTTCATCTCCTTAAGCTTAAGACCTGGAATGGCATTCAGCACCTCACGTGCAGGATTGTAGATATTCTGATGTCTTCCAAGTTCACAGGGATCATGCCACGCTACTTCGTGTGGATATTCTTTATCGAATTTGATTTTTCCTTCC
>JBHLOX010000211.1:0-3854 GCA_048940045.1 Promethearchaeota archaeon | reverse complement strand
GGAGACCAGCATGGCATCACATAGTGGAGGAGGTTAACAGATTTGCGTAAGCAATCAGTTTCCGACCTGATTACACCGTCAGCTTTGGTTGACATTGAGAGGTTGGAGAAGAACATCTCGGATCATGTTTGAGCATGGAGAAAAAATCCGAATCCTTCCAAATCACTCATGTTTAACCATCAATCTCTTCGATTATTATCATATTGTCAAGGGAAATTCTTTCATAGATAAATGGAAGATTCATCGTAGCAGATATGCGTAGGATTCTGTGCGGTTTTTATAGAACAGGCTATACTACAAATGGTGAGGGTGGCATATGAGTAGTGGGGCTGCAAGTCAAGTATTGAAACTCATCGAGCAAGCGGAAATGACCGCACCACAGATTCAAGGTAACTTAGCTGTGACGGGGTTGGTCGATGCAAACGCTGAACTCTACAATGGAATTGTATCAACACAAATTGCTCTCGAAATGGGTAACATGAAGGTTGAAGAAACGGGCGATGTTCCGAGACTCCGATTCTTTGCTGAGGAACCTACATTGATCAGATGTGGTGAAGGAGTTCTTGGAGGAGGAAAACAGGACCGAATCGTCGCAGAGAGTACAGTGATCGAAGGTCATAGAAACCTGAACGTGTTTTGTATAGAAGCAGGAAGATGGGAGCATTCTCATGGTGAGTGGCTACATACCAACACACCGATTTCAATGCGGAAAGCTATCCTAGAGGGAAACAATCAGCAATATGTGTGGAACATGGTGCAAAAGATACTTTCAGATTGGGGAGTACGTTCTGGAACAAGTGCACTAGGTGAACTCTATGCACATCATGGACATGAGTTTGAAAGGTGTGTGAGCCGTTTCAAATGGTCAGATGATGAAATAGGAATGATAGTTACAGTCAATGGAGATGTCCAGGGTGTTGAGATTTTCGGTGATAAGATGGGTTTGCGAAGAGACTATGCCGCAATTCTGAAGGAGAGCTATGCTCCTGTGGCGTTGAGAAATTCTAACATAGAGATGATATATCAGGATGTCAACAACGGAATAACTTCTTTCCTATCTGAACTCAATTCTGGTAGACGGAGTGCTCAGGTTGTCAAGCACAACGGTAATCTAGCCTATGCTTGCGCTGTCTGAACACTATTTCAATCTATTAGTGATGATGTGTCCACAATATGGGCATGACTCCTCCTCGCCAGGAAGGATTGGTGCATCTAACTTACCATCACAGTTAGGACAGACAGTGATAGCCTTTGGAAGTTGTGAAACAGCTTCCTGAGTGTATACAACTCTCGAGTTCTCGTCTATAACTCCTCTGAACTTGCCTTGCTTGGACAGTTCTTTTAGGGCATCCACAATCTGCTCGTCAGTAGACTCAGTCACTTTTTCAATCTGGTCAAAGGTCATTCTTCGCTGTGCATAGAGAAGATGTAACAGGCTCTCTTTCAATGAAACCGCTTTGGGACTCACAATCTCATGTGCTCTTCGATCCAAGTACACTAGAGGTAGACGGCGTTTCGCCAGTTTCTCAGCTGCATCTGCTACAACCTGTGGTTCAATACTAAGTTCTCTGGCTGCATCATCAACACTGATCCGACCTTCTTTCTGAACAAGGGGAATGAGATCGCCAGACACATCACCAATCCGTGCCTCACGGGTCCCCTTTGCTATCAACCAGAGCCCTATCACAAGTTCCGGTAAGGCTACAATAGCCCAAGCTACCATTCCGGATGTAATCATGATGAATAAGTCTGGTTCGCCAGTCATTATTGTGCTCTGATAGACAATGTATGACATTGCCACTGAAACTATCAAAAGGATAAAACCTACAAGTTGCAAGATTCGCGGATGCATGGCTCTCTCTCCTCAACTAACTCGAGAACATGATTCCAATTATAGATTCCGACTCAAGAATGCACTTCGATGAAGTAATACAAACCTATTTTCATGTCAGAATGAGTAAATTTCCTTGAAAGTTGTCTGTTCTATATGCAACACTATAATCTATATCCAACACGGATAAGTTATATATAGACAGACAGAACGTAAATGAAGTACAGACCCTGAAAGGACGTGTAAGAATCTTTGGTAATAGATAAAGAGGGTGCGACCTCAGCAATCATTCTTCACCTAACACCCGGAGAACCAGTTGTGTTCCCGGCTGAATTTGTGGCGGACATCGGGGAGAAGGCAGGGTTAGTGGTGATGCACCACAAAGACCGCGTCGTGAAGATCTTCCCCGTCGCTAATGAGGACATTTACTTGCTCAGGATTGAGATCTCTGATCTCTCTCGAAACTTCCTGAAGCAGTTAAACTTTGCATTCAATGATGCAAAGCTGAGCGACATCATCTTCACAACAGGTGTATGCTTGCGCGGTGAACGCTGTTACTATGAGTGTTACTTCATTCCAGACCAGCTGGTAGTCACACTCAACGAACTCGAAGACAGCCTGAAGAAGATCCCTGGAGTATCCAGAGTGGTCCTCAGAAAGGTTTCCTAGATAATCATCTAGAGCCCATTATGGGCGTCAGGAGAGTAGGTCCAACCCGACGAACCCGTCCAAAACGATGTCGTATGTGGAGCCTCGGCCGCAAGCTTGAGGCTCATCATATTTTCTTTTTCATCTACAATGAATTTGTGAGAGGATTGACCAAACCTATTAGATCAGCTCAAGCCCCTCACGACGTAGCTCTCGGTAATTCCGTAGATTACTTGGAATATATGCATCAAGGAACACTTTGAGGATATACTCAGAATCGCGCTCAATCCCGTAGCTCTTGAAATACCTAAGCACATTTTTGATATCGCGACGAAGAATCAGTTCGACTTTGTTCATGTCAGACCACTTGTTCACAGATTCACCCTGAGGGACATCGATAATCCATGGTTTGTTGTTCCACCATAGAATATTGAAAGCACTGAGGTCACCATGGATGTAGTGAGCGTCACTATACATGAGTAAGTATTGGTCAAAAATTTCGTTCATGACCTCTTCAGGATTCTCCAAATCAACTTCACGCAATTGCGGCGCGGGATTTTCCCCATCCCCAATGAATCTCATTGTGAGATAGTTTGCCACTCGACCAATGGGAGTGGGAACTCTAACACCTGCCTTGAAGCAATTCTGCAGAATATCGAACTCCTGTACAGCGATGTCTTCGACCAGACCAAGAATCCACCTAGTCTTCTTTCCACTAGAGGCTCGAATGTGGCCCTTCCCCATTGACAATTTGTGAGGCGTGGACCAGATACGATATGCTTTGAGAACAATTGGATGATTGTTCCAAGTTGCGATGAAGATAGAAGCCTCCTTACCTGCACTCATTGGGTAGAGAACATCATGCACAAGACCAAACTTGATTGCATCATCTCGTATGGTCTTGAATCTAGGTTCCTCGATGATAGCTTTTCCGCATGTTCCACCTCTAAGCTCATCCCTCTTCTGATCAATTGCACTCCCTTTGGATAGTGGATTAAACTTGTCAACACGACTCATTCAAGCCACCTCGTATGTGGAGAGCTTGCACCCATTATAGATTCCAGGGATGTGTTCCAAGAGAGGTGCTTTACGCTTCTTGGGACTCTGCCTATCCAAACATCTGCTTTCAAGATTCGCATTACTTTTGTTCAGCGAACCATTTTCTTTGTGATTTTTAGTATACACTTTTTGTTTCACTCTCATCGGCTGAGCGACACGCATCTTACATTAGTAGCACATCAAACCGCAAGAAGTCGAAACCCACAACAAACGTTGTGCTTCAATGACCATTCATACACGATGCGTAGAATGAATGAACCAGCACACAGAAGCAGCGAATGCCATTCAGGCAATCTCAACGTAGGTGCAGGAATCT
>JBHLOX010000063.1:0-15695 GCA_048940045.1 Promethearchaeota archaeon | reverse complement strand
ATAGAGAAGTACCAGCCTTTACTTTCGATGCATGGCCACATTCATGAATCGGTTGGATACATCAAAATTGGCCGCACTCTCTGTGTCAACCCAGGTTCTGAGTATAGAGAAGGGATACTCAAAGGGTTCCTCATTACAATCGAAGACGGAAAGGTTGTGGCGGGGCGAGTGGAACTCTAACAAGAGTTACTAATCCGATTGCCTTGAAACAAGCTGATGTCACATGTTGCATCGTTGGTGTGAAAACCAAAATCCCATGTAGAGCAGAATCAAATTCAATTGGGCAACTCGATGGATTTCAGAACTGAAACCTATTTAGGGCGTCCATTTGAGTTTAGGATGCAGTAATTCTGGCGACCTCTCACTTTAAGTAGTAGTTCTTCTTTACTTGCAGAATGCTTCAGGAGTGTTACATAAAATGGCTTTAATACTTAAGACTCGAACCGATGTTGAAGATTTAACTTTAGGTTGCACGTTCTTTGGCACTGGTGGCGGTGGAACGATGCAAGTGGGTCTGGAGATGCTCTATCCACACATAGATGCTGGAAAGAAACTGACAATCATTGAAGTGGACACACTCAAGGATGATGACTGGATAGCCTGTCCAGCCTACTCTGGAACTATAGCTCCAGCGACGCCGGAAATAGAAGCGCTGAGAACACGTTTTCCATGGGATTTCAACGAATTAGAGTTGAAGGTAGGTTTGGAGCTACTGGAGGAAAACTTAGGAGTGAAGTTCGCAGCTACAGTTCCTTTTGAGCTTGGAGGAATCAATACCCCTGCACCAATTGACGCTGGTGTGAAGCATGGAATACCATGTGTAGATGGAGACTACGCAGGAAGAGCCGTTCCAGAGCTTCTACAGAGTACTACTTGCATTAAGGGAATTCCAATGGCACCGATGGCTCTTGTTGACTGGTATGGTAACAGAACGTTTGTTCAACATGTTATCAACTACGAGATGGGAGAAAGAATCTCCAAGGCATTGAGCGAGGTCGCTTGGGGTCGTTTGGGTAATGTACTCTTCCCTATCCAGGGCTCGAAGTTCAAAGATGTTGTGATACCGGGGACACTAAGTAAGGCATTTCATGTGGGAAAAGCGATTCGAGAAAGTCGTGAGTCCGGTGATGATCCTGCAAACAAAATCGTAGAAAAGAGCGGTGGCTGGATTTTGTTCAGAGGGGAAGTGATCGAGAAAAAGTGGGAAAACCGCGAAGGCTACATGTGGGGTGAAACTCTTATCAAAGGAAGTGGATTGAAACCAGGAAATCGTCTAAGAGTGTTTTTCAAGAATGAGAACCATATACTCTGGATTGACGACGAACCCTGGATTATGAGTCCTGATATCATAGAGATCATCGAAGCGAAATCTGGCGAACCAATAACAAACACGGACCTCAAGAAAGGTGACAAGGTCAGCGTGATTGGGATGAAAACTGTACCAATCTTCAGGACCCCTGAAGGTCTTGATGTCTTGGGACCCAAGCATTTTGGCTACGATCTCGAGTACACACCCATAGAGGAAGTTGTATCCTAGTCCGGCTCACCTGTCTTAGCAAATCTGGCATCATTGGACCTTTGCTATCAGATGCACCTCTTGGTCCTACTACCACACGCAATGCACTCATGAAAACGATTCATCATTCCAACACTAGAACTAATGTCAGATTTTCAGAAGCACAACATAGTGCTTCCTGAGAAGCCGGGGTTCCTTCAAAACATGAATGCGTTTGTAGTCATCATTGTAGAACTTCACTGGATTGTCAGCGGGGTCCTCCCCCTGTCTTCTCATGAGTTTGCTGCAATGGTCAATCAGTATCTGGACCCACTCCCGCAACGCTATTCTCTCATTCCTCAAGCGACCTGGATCTAGATCAAGATAGTCTTGAATTGCCCATGCTATCTTTCGATTGAACCAAGCGTTGCTGAGCATTTGGCCAAATACAAAAAAAAGGGCTACGATTGTCATCGGGAATACAATCCAAACAATTGATGTCCAGTTGAAGGCATAAGTGAATACCGCCAGCGGTATCATAATTGTCATGAGGATCAACGCCGTATATTGTATGGCCATACGCCTTTTCAAGGCGGTCATTACACCAGGAACCTCAGGGCCAATTGCTGCGAACTTGTGCAAGACAGACCTGATAGTCTTCCATTGGCCAATGAATCTCTCAGGGAACACGCCTTGTCCCACAGCTTTCTCGATGAAAGTCAAGTCGAAAGTCCTGTGAATGCGATACCCGTCAAAAACTGTAATCAGGTCCTTACTCCATTTCAAGTCCAATTCGGAAGGATCAAATTTGAAATCGTTGAGACTCGCTCTGCGCAAAGCATTCTTCTTCTCCTTTGGTCGATGACTCATGGTACTATGTCCTCTTAACGACTCCCCACAATATCCTATTAATTAAAGGTTCTCATTACTTGGAGGTCCGCAGCCAGCTTGCTTATAAGACCGTCAGAGCAATGGCGACAGGAGCATATTGTTCTATTAAGCTAGCCCCTCCTGAAACTTCAGAGGTTGTGTTCCTATACATTGACTCGAGATGATGATCTTACTGATTTTGATTATGAAGGTATTAGCCCTCAAAGCGAGCATCCAGGCGAACTCAAGCTGGGTCCCAATGGTGCAAGATTCATCTTTCCACACAAGAAGCGCCGCCGCTCTTATGAGGCGGCACTCGATGTGAGATGGTCTGAAGTAATTTCCTTTGAGGCTTCTGAAGTGATTGTCTGCAAGAATCGCAAGTCATGGCCACTAAACGAAGACCTTCCCGACAAGTACAAGCCGTTGGGTCCAGCGGGAATGGTGTTCCTGTTCATGAGGCCTTCCAATGAGATGTTCTTTCAGTATTGGGCTTTCATTCCCCTTGAGGACACGACCAGAGTCAGAGACCTCATTCAGACCTACCTAGAACGACCATCATTGCCTGGGCTTGCGCATCACGGCACAACGGCCGCTGTAAGGTATGTTGTTGATCACTCAAATGTCATTGAGCGGCATACTACTCTTTGGCATGAGTGGCTTCGTAGAGGTACTGTTTACCAACCTAACAAGAAACGAAGGGAGAAGGGACCAGACTATGTTTTTTGTAAGGAAGGGATGGCAATCGACTTCTTCGGTGCGAATCCAGAATTGGAACAAATGTCCACCTTTTGGCCGTGGCGGGTCATGGAGGACATATCAAGGGAGGAACGTGAGATTCTCTACAGGTGGAATGAGGATGACTACACCTTCCGTCAACTAGTATGGGATGAGGAGCGGAGAGAAACGATTCTCAGGGGAGCCAAAGAAGCGTTTGAGCTCTACTGTACTTCAGAGCACGTCAGCAAGTACCCCATGATAAGACCGTGGTCTTTCCCGTCTAGTTTCTCCGAAACATGGGAGGAACTGGAGGCCTTCTCAAGCAGAGCAAGCAGAATCGGATTCCCGCCTATCCATGGCCTAGATGATGACGCTAGCTGACTCTCAAGGTGCTCAAGTGGGCACGTTCCCACCACGCTAGCATTGTCTGATATCCACTGCAATGAGATGGTTCGAGGATTACTAAAAAAAGGGGAGTAGAGAGCCGATTTGGCTCTCTTAAAGATTATAGTCTACTCCGGTGGAAGCTGTCCAAATATGGCAGCCATCTCTATGCCTTTCTTGCTATTCTTCATACCATAGTATACGTAGAACAACTGGCCTACAGCAAAGATGAACACCGTGAAGAATGTTTCAAATGGTACTGTAGCGCTTGGTACGAAACTTACAGTAGCCCATAGGAAGAAGGCACCTGTAACCAACCCCATGATCGAAACCACAGGTATACCAAGGAACTTCCACGCACCACTGCGTTCCCATAATGTCGGCCTGTAGTACGGCAAAGCCACCTCTGCCCACGAGAACTGCAATCTAACGAAGGTGTACGTGAACGCGATACCAATGGCCAATGACACATCATACCATAGTGCCAGTATGACAATAGCAAACTGGATTATGGTTGAGAAGTAAAGGGCGTAGTCTGGTACATGGTATTTCGGATGTATGTGCGCCATTACCTCGGGACCCATTCGGTCCATCGCCATTGCGTGGAACGGTCGCGTCACCCATGTTGCGTTCGCCGGGCCGTCAAGTGTTATGGTGACTAACGGCATACTGATAACAACCCAAGAAAGCGGATTGGCACCAAGAGCAACGGCAGCATAGTTGCCGACGCCCGGGTATATTATCGTAGCATTAGCAGCAGTTCCTAGATATCCAGCGAGTATGCTCTCGTTCAGGAAGCCTCCCATGCTAGTCTCAAGCGCAAATGCTGAGAGCAGGAAGAAACCGCCAATTCCGAGGGCACCACCAATATTGCTGATTGGTATATTCTTGCTTGGTTGAGAGACCTCTCCTGCCACAGTCATGACGAGATAAGGCCACATTATGCCCACCGCCGTCGACAAGCCTGCGGATATGCCCGCAATCGTCATTGTCGTGTAGTCGGCTATTGTTGTTCCCATACCTGCCATAATAGTTGCTGCATCGCTTTGGGTAAGTGCATACTGTCCTGCTCCGAATACGCCATCCCACACTGCCGAAGTCATTGGCGTGGCAATCAGGACTATATCCGCGATTAGCAGGGCAATAAGGCTGAAGAGCCCCAAGACTATTGTAAACTGGCCCCACTGCTTCACCCTGACGTATGCTGGAATGAAGCCGATGATGATGACAACAAATGAAACAGCTACAAGCCAAACTATGTCAGTCTGGAGAGCTGTGCCGGCCGCTATGATACCTGCATTATTGATAGCGTTACCAATGACAACGATTCCACCAGCGGTTATCTTCACCGCAAAGAATATCCCTGATCCACGGAATATTGGGTTCGAGATTACGCTTCTCCATCCTTCCATCGAACCGAATATCGGGTTCAGTCCTCTCCCTGTGAAGTGGTAGGCAGCACCTGATCTGGGCATTGCGAGCATCAGACAGGTTAGCCCGACTCCTTCGAACAGGATGACGAACGAACCAACAGCGAATGTCGGTACGAGTAGAGCGCCTGGAAACCACGTCGAAAGCTGCGGGAGTATGAAGTGGAAGTATCCACCGCATGTCAATGCGATTGGAAGGATCAGTGCAAAAGCAGTTCCAACCTCCTTGACAAGTCCGGAGCTTTCTCGAACGAAGAGTAATTGTTCATCGCTCATTTTTTTTCTCCTCTCTAACTTAACGTCACGACCATTTTATGTTCTCTAATTGTAACGTCGTGATGTTATTTTACCTGAGCAATCTCCTACTTAAACTCTTGTCCCCCTAAATTTGTTATTTGTTAAATACAGAGTCTATCTTTTTGCCAAAGGTGGGACTGTGCAACACCATACTTAGTATTACTCTATCTTCAAGGTCGTAATTTCAAAAGAATATAGCCAATTGTCGATGTTTTCTAAACATCCCGTTACGTTTATTCACATCATTCCTTTGTACAACCCACCATCGATAAGAATCAACGTGCCATGAATATAGCTAGCAACAGGACTTAGTAGGAAGGCACATGTCGCTCCAAACTCATTAGGTTCACCCAGTCGACCTAGGGGAATGCCTGCCTCAAGACTCTCCATGACTGATTTGTCGCTACCGAGGATCTGTTCGACCCTTGCAGTGTAGATATACCCTGGACATACGGCATTTACCCGGACGCCATCTGGACCAATCTCGCTCGCAAGAGTACGCATCATCCCGATTACCGCTGGTCTGATGGAGTTTGAAAGAAGTAGATTGTTAATCGGCTGTTTTACAGAGATTGAGGTGCTGTACAATATTGATGGCGACTCCGACTCCTTCAGTAGGGATAGTGCCTCTCTTGTGAGCCAAATTGCACTCATCAGGGTGAGATTGAAGCTTTCTCTCCAGTCCTCGTCTGACACACTAGAGAAAGTCCCACTCGGGGGGCCGCCTGCATTTACAAAGAGCCCATCGAGCTTTGAATTTCTTTTCTCAATTGCTTCAACTAGTTTCTTGATATCGTCTTGTTTTGAAACATCAGCCACTACGTACTCTGCCCTTTCACCGAGCTTAGAAACTGCTTGTTTTAGGGACTCTTCGGTCCGGCCGCAGATTACTACACGGGCTTTCTCTTGAACAAGTGCCCATGCCACAGCATACCCAAGACCACGAGATGCGGCTGTAACCAATATTGTCTTGTCTTTCAATTTTAGATCCATCGGTTACTAGACTCCGATGGAAACAACTCTGATGGGCTATTTCAACTCATCGGAAACACTTCGCATTAGAGATGAGTTCGATTTCAATATAGGGTGGGGCAAACATCATAAGGGGGATTTCATCCAACAAAGTATTACTTTCGCCTGTATTGGCACAAGTCTGCTTGATTATCATAACGGGCAAAGATAGGAAGACTAACGATAGCAATGGTTGTGATTGTATTGGCTGAAAAGGCATCCAAACAAACACTCAGAGAATGGTTAGCACAACACGCACGTGCCGAACCAGTCCACTATAAGAAGATTGCAGAAGCACTAGAACGTGATCCTGCGTCAGTTTCTGCATCTCTGTCCATTGAAGGTAAGCAAGCTCAGGAGGATAATAGACCTGCTTACTTCTTACGCGTTGGTCCCGGACTCTATCAATACAATGACCTATGTGAAGGGGCTGTGGATGAAGAGCTGATCTCTGAAGTGGGCGCCAGAGCCGCTGATTTTAATCATGCAACTCGACGTGAGATGCGACACGAGATAGCTAAGCTAGATCTGCATGGGTTCGATGACCTAGCAAGAATCATTTTACTCAACATACGAGCTCGTATTGAAGAGGCTGTTGAAGTTCACAGATATAATGGAACTGTCGTCCTTCTCACTTCATGGCGAGATGATGGTGGCAAATCTCCAGTTGTCGTATATGCGAAGAAGTGCGAGTACGACGAGAAGATAGGGGTTGATGTCATCCGCGAGATTCGAGGGTCTCTCCCCACGTATCAAGCAAATCAAGGTGTGATTATCACGAATGGCATAGTTACTCCGGAGGGAAAACAGGAGGCACTCGGGAATACAGGAGGCATGAAGGTTTCAGTTCCTCCAGTCCACGTAATGGACATTGAAATCATGCTGAATGTTCTTCTAGAGAGTCGAACTGGTGTCCGATCGAAGAGTGTTGAGGTGCTTCTTTTGGACCACGAATTCTTTAAACGTCTTCGACGTGCGACGTGATCCCTTAGCGATTCAACCGTATCATAGTACTTTAATATGACTTTGAGAAACTTGTAAAGAATCATTGTTGTAGATATTCTGACCACTGAGGTGTAACAATAGGTGACAGAGAAATATGGTCCAATTCTTGACGATTTCATGAATGAAGCATTGAGAATCGAGAAAGCTGCAGCAGACCTAGGAATACCTCTAAGAGTCATTGGCTGTTTAGCCTTCAGAATAAAGAGCCCTGAGTTCACAGAGTTGCACAAAAGAATGGGCCGCGAAGTGACCGACATCGATTATGTATCATACTACAAACATCGACAAAAACTAATCAACCTCTTCAGAGATGATCTTGGTTACCACTGGGTTCCACCCGGCTTTGCGAGAGCATCAACTCTCAGAGACCTCTTCATAGACATTGAACGAGAAAGAAAGATCGATGTCTTCTATGATCATCTTGAATTCTGTCATAAGATTGACTTCAAGAAGTACAAACGCCTTGAGGTCGATAAACCAACAATACCCTTAGCCGAATTGCTCTTGGAAAAGACACAGATTGTTGAGATAAATGCAAAGGACTTGAAAGATTTGGTCATTACCTTTCTTGCTCACGATGTGAGTGATAATGGTTCTGATGACATGATAAATGGTCAGCACATCGCAAAGATACTTTCAGAAGATTGGGGTTTTTACTACACAGTTACCGAGAATATCAAGAAATTCATAAATTTTGTACCCAGTGTGAACGAAATCAACCAAGAGCAAAAGGACTTGATTATCAACAGAGCAACCAAACTTCACCAGATGATTGAAGATGCTCCAAAGTCTAGGGGTTGGAATCGACGTGCAAAGATTGGTACAAAACAGCGTTGGTACAAGTTTGTACATACAATGGATAAAACCGAAAATGATGTTTAAGGTAGGCACGCTTGTGGGGATTTGAAGCAATGAAGCTTTCAAAAGAGAACGCGTATGATATGTTAGTAGGTGTTGGAATACTTGGTACTGGTGGTGGAGGAGATCCCGTTTCCTTTGGCAGACCGATGGTTGACTGGGACTATAACAAGGGCAGGGTCTATGAGATTACTGATCCAATGGAGATCAAAGATGACGCTTTCATTGTATCTGGGGGATATATGGGATCAGTGAAGGCTTTCACCTCAACAGGTGATTTGTTAGAGGCTTGGGAAACTCGATATGAACTCCATGAAGCTATGAAAATATCCGAGAGAGTCTCTGGAAAAAAAGTCGACCACCTCGTTCCATTTGAATTGGGAGGGACTAACACAACCGTGATGCTCTCGTTAGCCGCTAGAGCTGGCATAACATGTGTTGATGGAGATGGTCTTGGGAGATCAGCACCTGAAACTCAGATGATAACATTTGTTGGATTCGGGATTGAACTCTGTCCCATGCCCGTGGTTTCCAAGAATGGGAGTATCATTATAGTCGACAAAACCACCTCTCCAGCACTTGCCGATGAGATTGGACGATTCGCAGTTGTTCATGACGGTGGTCTTGGAGCAAACAATCACTATTATCAAACCGGAGCTCAGCTTAAGAAAGCAGTGATTCCGAACAGCATCTCAAAGTCAATCGAGCTTGGTTTGGCAGTTCGTGATGCCAATGAGAACAACCGCAATCCAATCGATGTTTTTCTAGATGTCATGGGTGGGCAAGTATTAACATACGGAAAGGTCGGAGAGGTCAAAGGTGAGGATCGCGCTGGACATTGGCAAATTGTAGTGAATATCACGCCTGAGAATCTCGAAGGTCGATTTGAGGTTGTTGTGAAGAATGAGTATATGATGGCAATGTGTGATGGTGAACCAGTTGTTATGTTCCCCGATCTTATCTGTCTTCATAATCCAGACAATGGACATGGTATAATGAGCGCAGACCTCAAAGAAGGCTTGGATGTTGTTGTCACCGCAGTTGCAGCTCATGAACGGCTACGATATGCTGGGAATACCGATATTGGGAAAAAAGCATTCTCCCCAGAGAGATATGGTCATCCTGAGCTCGAATACAAACCAATGGAAGAGATAATAGGAAGGCTACATTAATTCCTGAAGTCAGCTATTCCAACTGATCTTTGGATTATCGTAGGAGTAGGTATCTTATGAAGAGATTAGCCCTCATCGGCGCAACTGGTATTGACTGGTGGGATAACCCCAAGAAGAAGTCTTTCATAGAAAAACACACTCCCTTTGGTTGGGAAATTGGAAATTTAACTCCTAAACATGGTACTTACAGTGTTGAATCAATCACTGATGAAGCATATAACGCTCCATTCATTCTTGAACAGATTGTAAGAGCAAACAAAGAGGGTTATGATGTTATCATGATTGACTGTATGTGTGATCCAATTCTCGAAGCCGCAAGAGAAGTATCAACGATACCTGTTATTGGCCCTCGTAAAACCGCTTTTCACGTTGCACTTACATTAGGGACTCGATTTGGTGTCGTTACAGTTCAAGGTGAATCATTAAAGAAGTGTATTGAACATGGAGTTCGAAAAGAGGGACTAGAGCCATTTTGTGCTGGAGTTCGATATTTACGAATACCAGTTCTTGATATTAAAAGGAAGCCAAACAGTGCCCAGAAAGAGATCCTTAATGAAAGCAGGGTGCTCATTCAGAATCACGGTGCAGACGTCATTGTACTTGGATGTACAGCCCTCTCACATGAAGTGAATCTTGCACCAATTATGGAGGAACTTAAGGTTCCAATCATTGATCCATGGATTGTAGCATTAAGGAGTGCAATCATGCTTGTCGAATCCGGTTTGTCTCATAGCAAGGTTGCATATCCTCTTCCTCCAAAGAAAAAAATCAACGAGGCTCCATCGCTGGCAGGATCTTTTGACGATGTACTGAAGCAAGATTAGACGCCTAGGTTTGTTTCTTATCCCTCTGCAAGAGTAACACGATTAGAACCAGTACAACAACTGCAAGTACCGCATACATGAGGTATGGGAGTGCTAGTCCCCACTCCATTGTCCATCCGCCAACGATAGGTCCTAGAAACATTCCTACTCCTCCCATGCTTTCAACTAAGCCAGCATGTGCACCTTTCTCAATATCGGTCGCTGAAACAACCAAATAAAGAGCACCCAGATAATTGATACCAACTCCAATTCCAGCAAGAATCATAGCTATTGCAAAAATCCAGATATCTATGAAGAGGAATATCATAAAACCTGATATGGCTGAGAGTATTGCTCCCATTACGATCGCCTGTTTCATATACTCTCCTGATATTCTCGCAATTGCAATGAAAGTCACTGTACGGACCAGATTCCATACTAGAAGGAGGTTGCCAAAATCCTCGGTTATGAATGGATACCCCAAATCACCCAAAATCATGATATAGGATGGAAACAGACCAAGAATAATAACTGAAACTACGCCCCATAGCATCACAGATAGATATGAAGCAATGAACAAAGGTGAGCTCTTACTTACCTTTTTGACATGTGTGGCGGTTGAAGTGGATATTATTCCAACATTCGATGATGATGGAGGAAGCTTTCGTTTGTATCCTTGGAGAAATCCAGCAACAATCATCAGTGCAAGAATTTCAACTCCAAGAATAACAAAAATTCCTGATGTATCCCCGTAGATGCCAGATAGATATGCTATCACCATAGGTGGCAGAATCATAGACGCACTCCATGAGGTTGAGAAATTTCCCAGTGTTGCTACTTGCGACTCTGGTTCAAGCTCACTCACCATCCCCTCAATAGTGGGTGCAATAAATCCAAACACAAATCCCTCTATCGCTCGTATTGCTATAAGTTGCCAAGGGCTTACAAATGGTAGGAGATAGAGGAGAATTACTACAATATAACCTCCTGTGGATAGAAGGAGTGTCCTCCTACGACCAATATTGTCGGACAAGCGACCACCAATCGCAGGAGAGAACATATAGACAAGTCCGAATATTCCAAATGCCAATCCAGATTCAAGTGGGGTTCCACCCATTCGCGTCGAATACCACGATGCAAAGATCTCAGTTGTACCAAGTGTGAAGACGGTGAAAAATGTGGTGATGTACCCCACCATTCTATTTCTTTTCTTGATTTCCCGTGTGAGATCTGGTTCTCCAGCTACATCTAGACAGAATGATCCTTCGGTTTCGTGCATCTACTCAAATCCTTCCACTGAAGTTGATATGCTATTCTTGAATTCGACGACTTCGCGATATTTACTAGCTCTATTGCACAAACAGTAAATGCAATAGTTGTGTTGACACATGCATCAAACTCAAATGGAAACCGACTGCACATTCGGCACCATATTTTCTGGCTATAGTTCAACTAGCTTCAACTTCTTGTGTTGGCCACCTGGAAAATCGTTCCTACTGAAATATGTTAGGATTATTCTGATAGTAAAAAAAGAAGTTAGTCAATGCAATCATTTTCAGGCTTCATCTACATAATAAATCCAGGACTATTATGAATCCCGCTCTTATTAAGACTATAATCTCTCTTTTTTTGAACGCGAAGTTTTATTTGGTCTTCAAAGAACATCGAGTTTATGAATGATAGCTCAGAGCATGAGGAGATTAAACAGTTTGTAGATAGAATCAGAATCATAGACACTCATGAACATCTTCCTCAAGAGCTAGAAAGAATTGAACAGAATGTCGATGTACTGGCTACTTTTTTCTCACACTACGCATCCTCTGATTTATGTTCAGCTGGAATGTCTGAGGAAGACCTTATAGCTATCAGAAACCCGGATATACCGTTGGATAGTAGATGGTTAATTTTTGAACCTTGGTGGGAGAAGATTAGAAACACGGGATATGCACGATGCTTGGAGATAGTTGCCCGAGATTTGTATGATGTTGACGGAATCAACACTGAAACATATCAAGAGCTATCAGAGAAAATTAAACGTAGAAACACAAAGGGATTATACGATTGGGTTCTCAAGAAATCCTCTGGAATTGATATATCAATAAATAACGCCCTCGATTACAGCGTTGACAATATGGACAGAGCATTTTTCAGACCTGTTAGGCAATTCGGCGACTTTCTTTATGTAAGCGATAGGCATGCACTGGAGCAGCTAGGAAGGCAGGTCGGGGGTTCAATTCATACTTTCGGTGAGTTAGTTTCAGCGTTGGAGTCAGAGTTTGAAAGACTTCAAGAAAAGATTGTTGGTGTGAAAATCAGTCTAGCTTATACACGTCCTATCTATTTCGAGAAAGTGTCTTTCTCGGAAGCTGATAACGCATTCAACGAGATATTCAAGAGAAATAAGTTCAGAGTTTTTGAAACCCCGGAAATCCAAAAAGTAGTCCCCGAAGTTATTGATTCAAACTCGCATCAAATAATCCAAGACTACTTGATACACAAAATCATCAGAGAAGCCATGAAGCGGAATCTACCTATCCAGATTCATACAGGACTACAGGAGGGTAATGAGAACATTCTCTCCAACTCCAACCCTGAGTTGCTGACAAACCTATTCATGGAGTATAAGGAAGCTCGATTCGACATATTCCATGGAGCTTGGCCGTATAGTGATGAACTTGGAGCAATAGCGAAAAACTTCCACAACGTATACATCGACATGTGCTGGATGCACATTATTTCACCAAACCGTTCTCAAACCGCGTTGGCCCAGTGGCTGGATGAAGTACCGGCCAATAAAATACTTGGATTCGGTGGGGACTATCTATTCGTGGAAGGGGTTTACGGTCATTCAGTTCTGGCTAGAAAGAACGTTGCTGACATATTAGCCTTAAAAGTGAATGACAAAGTTTACTCGTTGGATCAGGCGAAAAGATATGCTCAGTGGCTTTTAAGAGAAAACGCTTTACAACTTTACTTTCCTCAAGGTCTTTAAGATTGGTTTAATCAACAGAGCAATGCAGTCATAAAATCGGATTCGAGAGTAGAAGTGTTTGTCGAGTCTATACAATGACCAAGAATTTAGAGTCTATTTTAAGAAATTCATCCGAACTGAATTAGGTTTTTTCATTGAATTTTCCAAGTAGCCAGAGGCAATAGGTTTTAAGAGTCATGGACTGGTGATTCATTGCGTGATACCTGTGAGCAGTGATGAAGAACCCCCAAGATTTCCGGATGAGCTCCTGGTAGAGGGCATGGATGAATTCGATCGGACTGGTGATTTCCGTGAGGGTGCCCATATGCTTCTCTCTCATCACCCCCCTTCGATGTATGCTCATTGCCTTCGTGTATCCTTCAAAGGTCGTTCTCTTTATCTTTGTGGACGATGTAGTGGAATCTACAGTGGGCTTGGTGGAGGTCTACTTTTTCTCTTCATTTTTCAGATTCAACTCACGCCTGAATGGTTCTGGTTCTTTGCTGCCGTTGCCCTTGGTTTTACAACAGTCATTGATTGGATGAGCCAACGACTAACTCCAAGAAAGACAACCAACTTTGTGAGAGCTTCGACTGGTTTCTTGAGTGGAATAGGACTTGCAGTAATTTTCTATCTTGGGAACCTATTTTATATGCTTGTAGCACTCGCAGTCATGAGTTCTTCAATCGGTATCGTTGGGCTTATTGAAAATAGACGTCGCACGGCCTATTACAAAGAGATACAGGCCGAGATCGATGCCACCCCCGAACCCACCACGACCTAGCAGTACATCTCTATCACTTGCCAAAGGGTTTTATTCTGGATAGAAGTCCAACCACACGTGAATTGGCATGATTCCTTTCACCAAACCAATAATCGGGCAAGAGGAAATTGAAGCTGTGAAGCGTGTTCTCGAATCAGGGATGTTAGCTGAGGGAAAGGTTTCTCGTGAGCTTGAGAAGTTATATGCAGAGTACACTGGAACTAAATATGCCACAGTTACAAACAATGGAACTACTGCTCTCAGTACCGCACTTGAAGCCATGAACATACAACCTGGAGAGGAGGTCATCACATCCCCTTTCACATTCATTGCTTCTGCTAACACTATTGCAATGATTGGAGCCATTCCTGTTTTTGTCGATGTCAAACCTGATAGCTATAATATAGACCCTGATCTCATTGAAGATGCAATCACCGAAAAGACTCGAGCAATCATGCCTGTGCATATTTTTGGAATGCCAGCAGATATGAAACATATCATGGAAATAGCAGAGTCACACGACCTGCAAGTCATCGAGGATGCTTGCCAAGCTCATGGAGCTGAGGTTGATGGAAAGAAAGTAGGTGCTCTTGGTCATGTGGCTACATTCTCGTTCTATGCCACTAAGAACATGATGACAGGAGAGGGTGGAATGATTACAACCGACAATGAAGAGCTCTACGATGAGATGCTAATGGTCAAGAACCATGGTCGTGGTAAACAAGGTGGTTATAGTCACTTTCGAATTGGTTACAACAATCGCATGATGGATATTGTGTCTGCAATAGGGATTGAACAGCTCAAACGGCTTCCTGAAGCTGTTGAACAGCGACGTAAGAATGCCCAAGAGTACAATGAGTTCTTTGAAGAGTTTGAATCTATCAGACCTCAGGTTGAAGATGAAGGTTTGAAATCATCATATCATCTCTACGCTCCTAGACTCTATTCTGATAGGATGAATAGAGATGAACTAGTTACAGCATTAAGAAATGAGGGGGTTGGATCAAGAGCAGTCTATGCGTTACCTTGTCACAAGCAGGAAACTTATCTCAACATCAGAACATGGCGATGGGCGAAGTTCATAGACTATCCAGATTATTCAGCAGTCACATTGCCGGTTTCTGAGGAAATTGGATTAAGACACTTTGATATCCCCATACACCCTAGTCTCACTGATGAGGACAAGGAACACATCAAGAGGGCTTTCAACAAGATTCTCGGTTAGTCTCTTTCGAAGTGTGGCAGAATCGAACGCAAATCTTTGGATTCAATAGTGACAGACGCTGCTTTACTTACTCTCTTGTCGACTGGATTGAACGCAATACTGAACGAAGAAATCTTGAACAAGTCAATATCATTGACACCGTTTCCCACACTCGCTATACTCTCTATTGGATGTCCCTTGATTTGAGCATACTGCCAAATTGTTGTAGCCTTTTCTGATCCTCCCATAATGAACTGCACTGTTCCATCATGGACATCGTTCTCAGCACCTAAGATGTGAGAGTATGCGAAATCCAACTTTAGTCTTCGAGTAAGTGGTTCCAAGAAAAACTGACTGACTCCACTCGAGATACATCCCACTTCGTAATCCCAACTTCGAAGTGACGCAACTGTTTCTTCTGCACCAGCCATTAATGGAAGGGTTTTGATTAGGTAGTGATATGTGGCGTCAATAGGTATTCCTTTCCAAACCTTGGCAACAGCATTGACAGTATCCCTTAGATCCATTTTTTCCTGCTCTATTCTCTGAAGCACTTCCAAATATTGATCTTTCAAACCGATTTGACAGGCTAACTCAAAAGCAGCACTTGAACCATCGTAAAGGACTCCATCTAGATCCAATGAGATGATCTTAATTTCAGAGTTCATTCTTTCTTCATTTCCTTATTGGCGGCTACACCAGTAACAGTAAT
>JBHLOX010000062.1:3880-15706 GCA_048940045.1 Promethearchaeota archaeon | reverse complement strand
GAGTCATCTACAGAATCATGCTAGTGGTTTTGAAGTCGAAGTGACTGACAAAACCCGCGAAATCACAATGATTGCAGTCCAAGGCCCAAATGCACTCAAACTCATGAACAAGATGGCAGGCTATGATGTAAGTGACTATCCACGCTTCTCATCATACCGCATCAAGTTGGCTGGATATGACTGCTATCTCTGTAGGACTGGATACACAGGAGAAGACGGTGTGGAGATACTCCTTCTAGACACACCATTCAATGACGAGGGAAAGAAGAAGGCAATTGCTTTCTGGGAAGAGCTGCTTGCTCAGGGTAAGGAGTTCAATATCAAACCGTGTGGGTTGGGCTCTAGGGACTCCACCCGACTTGAAGCAGGATTTGTCCTATATGGTCATGAACTCGATGAGAACACATCTCCAATTGAGGCAAGAATCCCTTATGCGGTGAAGTTTAAGGTAGAACCCCGCTACATTGGATATGATGTCGTAAGACATCACAAGAAAGAGGGTGGAATCAGAAAAACTAGAATTGGTCTATTGATGCAGGATCGTGGAATTCCAAGAGAGAAATATGCTGTATTACTGAATGGTGAAATGATTGGAGAAGTCAGCAGTGGTGGGCTCGCACCAACACTGAACAAAGGAATTGCCCTTGCCTTTGTCAAGCCCAAGACAGTCAATACAAGCGATATTGTTGAGATTGACATCAAAGGGAGGTTGCGAAAAGCAGAGGTTGTGACATGGCCATTCTATGACACCACAGTCTATGGAGCGACCCGAGCATAATAACCAAACTGATTTAAAGTGGAGCACACCCCCGCAACATGTAGGTGGACCTGATGAGTGAAACCGAGGTTAAGGATGATAGAAGCTATAGCAAGGACCACGAATGGGTCAAGGTCGAGGGTGGCATAGCAGTTGTTGGAATAACTGACTTTGCTCAGAACTCACTACATGAGATCACATTCGTAGAAATCTCCGAGGTCGGCACTGTACTAGAAGCAAATGGTGAGTGCGGACTGGTAGAATCAATGAAAGCATCATCAGACATCTTCTCCCCTGTAAGTGGTGAGATAGTCGAAGTAAATGCTGCGTTAGAGGATGCCCCAGAAATAGTCAATGAAGATCCATACGGAAAGGGTTGGATGTTCAAAATCAAGCCGTCAAACCTTGATGCTGATATTGCGGGTCTAATGGATGCTGCAGCCTACAAAGAGTTCATAGACTCTCTCTAGAACACAACAGTGAGGGGGGGGATCTCCCCCTCTAAGCATCCAGCATCTCTCTGGAGACACTCTTCCATATAGGACAAATTTACAATTAACAGCAACCTTTTTAGCGAAACAAAAAATCGATGCCGGTAGTTCGAAACAGATCGGAGACTGTACCCTATATGTCATTTGGCAAGTTCAGAAGGTCTACTGGAAGATTTCTACGGCACGTGTTCCATAGACCGAAGTCAAAGATTTCACGTGGCTCTATCATGCTTGTTGTGACAGTTCTACTGATATTCATAATAGCTCTCATGCTTCGTGTGGAGCCCATATTCGACTCGCAGCCAATTGTACGAGCCTTCGATCCGTGGTTCCAATTGAAAGTTACTGACTACGTCACAGAGAATGGTTATGCCGCCTTCTTCACTTGGTACGATGACACAACTTGGGTTCCATTTGGCCGTGACATGGCAAGTACAAGCTACGTTGGCGTTCCATTTACAAGTGCATTCTTCTATTTCCTACTAAACTGGATTGGCATCAAAGTTGATGCTATCACAGTATCTCTGCTCTTGCCAGCCTTCATGGGCGCTTTAACTGCAATTGTTGCTTTCTTCCTAGGAAGAGAGCTCTCAAATAACACGGTAGGACTCTTCACAGGTCTTTTCACAGCCTTTATTCCTGCCTTCATAACACGATCTATTACAGGCTTTTATGACAATGAATGCATAGGTGTTTTCGCAATTGTCCTCACCGCATTCTTGTTTATCCGTGGTCTGAAGAGAGGTTCAGTAATCTCATCAGTCGGTGCTGGCCTTGCGCTCGGTTATCTGCAGGTGTCGTGGGGAGCATCAGAGTTCATGCTTGGCCTCCTTGCTCTATACGGATTTATCATGCTTGCGATGGGTCGCTATAGCCGACGTCTATTAACATCATACCTTCTGACTATCTCATTGGGTATCTTTATCGGAGCACTGATTCCGCGAAATGGGTTTGGTAGTCTAACTAGTTTTGCAATTCTTGCTCCCGTTGGTGTTGGAGGATTATTAGTTCTCTATGAGATTTGGATAAGACTCGGAGGGTATCGTGAAACAACCGCTACAGCTCTAGCCCCTCATATGAAACCAATCCTGACCGGTCTCTTTGTACCATTGATTGGAATCGGTGCATACTTGATGTATAGTAGCGGCGTCGAGCTTGAAATCACCCCATTCAACACAAACCCTGTGATACAGATTGGTAGCAAGTTCCTTACTGTAATCAATCCATTTGTGCGTCTTGATCAGAGGATCCTTGCATCAGTTGCTGAACATCTTCCAAGTCCATGGGGAAGCTTCTACAATATTCTCCTTATCCTGATATTCTTCTTCCCACTAGGAATGTACTTCTTGTTCAAGAGGGGTCGCGACGAGGATTGGTTTATACTTCTTTACGGATTGACTGCTGTGTATTTTGCGGGAAGTATGATTCGTTTGAATCTTATACTGGCCCCTGGAGTCGCAATTCTGGCTGCCGTGGCATCGTATAACATCCTCGCACCTTTCGCCAAAGTTGTCACTCAGAAATCTGTGTTTGAGAGGCGAAGGTTCAGAATGAGCTCATCGCTGACATCCGAACATGCACTCACAGCCTTTGCCTTCATTGGTCTGCTACTTTCAGTCAACATCATACTCAGTGTCCAATATGTGGCAATGCAGGTCGGAAACCCAGAATTCGCACAAGCAGATCTTTCATCGAGTACACAGGCCACTGATTGGCAGACTGCAATGACCTATGTCCGTAATGTCTTACCAGACGATGCAATAATAGCGAGTTGGTGGGACTATGGATACTGGATAAACAGTGCGACGGGTAAACAGACGATAGTGGATAATGCAACTTTCAATAGTACGCAGATTGCCAAGATGGGCTATGCGCTGATGGCTCTCAATCTCACGGAGTCTCTTCGTACTTTCAAGAGCTGGAATGCAACTCATGTACTTGTTTACTTTGGACATCGATACAGTGGTTTCGGTGGTGATGAAGGTAAATGGCCATGGATGGTCAGAATTGCAGAGGACAAGTTAGGTAGTGACATGATTGATGACGCAACATACCTGAGTTCAACCGATGCAACTCTTGAACCCTTCTATTCCTCCACACTATTCAAACTAATGGTATATGGAGAACCAGCCAGCCAGGAAGAAGCGAGCTACATGGAACTCTCCGACTCCCGGATACAACTTGATAATGTTCTTTGGGGCGATACTGACTATACAGATCATATGCCAGTTTCATTATATGGTGCTTTCTCGGAGCCCTACTACAGTGCGGGCTATGGAACAGTCAAAATATACGAGATAGACTACACCATGTACGAGCAGTGGCTGAACAGAACCAATGCTGATTGGATTCAGTCTCTTGCTGATGAAAACCTCCAGTCATCAGTTGATGGTGCAATTTCAGAGGCTGAGGAAGACCTCCAAAGCTATACTGTATCATTTGGTGGAGGCTACGAGGCTCGGGTCTATACAGAGTCCAACTCCACTCACATGTACTATGGAGTCCAGATGGACAACTACACCATCGGTGATGATGCATTTGGCATACAACTGTCCCCATTAGGTTCACCACTTGACTCTGATCTTCGTATTGTGAACTACAATGGGCATGATTTCGACGGTCATATTCGCTATGATGGAACATGGAGTGAGGATGCCACAGGAACTAACTCATCTGAGTTTGCTACAAATGATAATGTGATTGAGTTCCTAATACCGCTGAATGGAGAAGACCCACAGGATCTACCAATGTTTCCAGGAATGAACTATCAGATCAGACTACTCTGGTGGAATAATGTGGATCACGGTGACCCAACCTTCAGAGGATACTGGAATATCTTCTGGGTTCCTATACAACTACACTAAGACTACGCAGACTGGTGGTTGATCCAAGAAACAACCACCAATCTCCCTTCTTTTTCCTCAATCATATCTAGTTGGACAAAGTCCGTTGTGTTTTTCGTTTTGCTTTCCTGCGGTACTCCCCATACTTGTCTTGTGGACTGTACTTTGACGGTCTTGGACTCGAAACAGAACCACCACATTTTGGACATTTCTTCTGATCAAGTGTATATTGCCCGCAGTTGTTACACTTGAAGAGATGAGTCATTTCAGACCCCTACTTACGTACAAAACTAATGCTTCCAGACCCGTTTTCCACGGTCTTTGTTATTAGACCAAGAATGTCTGAGAGTAAGTCTTCTGCCTCTTTGTAGTCAGGACTGACTATTCTGAGTTTATATCGAGGTGAGCCAAGTGTATAAATCTCCGTTGTTGATTTTTCGCGTTTCTTTCCTTCAGCAAGTCCATCTGACAGGGCTTTTTTAATCACTTCAATCCCGTTTGAACCAGGGACTGTGATGGTCATCTCTCCATCTATTTCTACAGATGGAATCTCAATTCTCTGTTTTGCCAGGTCTGCAACTTGTTTTCGAAGTTTCTTGGTTGCAGCAACATTCTCAAAGACCTCGACATCACCATCGGCGGCACGTTCAAGTCCCTTGTAGATTTCTCCAAACTCATCCTCAATTGGCCAGCCAATCTTCTCGTAGACTGTTTCAAGTGACATGTCATTCTCCTTTGCGATGAGCTCTAGGAGTTTCTCAGCCTTCTGCGCACGTTTCCACTCGTTGTTCTTTGTTCTCTTGGCCTCAGCAGAAACCCTTCGGAGAGAACAATCAATATGCATTTTCTCTGTATCTACCTTCAGGACCTTTACCACGACGCGCTGGTTCTCATGGATATGATTACGGATGTTCCTGACCCATGTGCTGCTTACCTCTGAGATGTGAATAAAGCCCTCCTTATCTCCATACTCAGGCAGAATGACATATGCACCATAGTTGGCCACCTTAGTGGCAACTGCAATGGCAAACTCGTCTGTTTGTGGCCATTCCGCACGCTTCAGGACCATTTTCTTTGCTCCTTATGGAAGTACCTCAATCTCTCTTGCCGTCGGCTCCAGCTTTGCCTTACCGCCGCTGGGTCTTGCCAACACCTTATCACACTTCAGACATTTTACCTCTGTGCTTGCATGTCCAAAAATAATCTGCTCGTTCTCGCAGTCAAGGCATTTCACCTTGAGGAACCGCGACCTTGGTTGTTGAACGATATCACCTTTAGGCAACTCAATCACCTACGCTCTCTGAACTTCGACCTTCTTCAGCCGCATGCTCTTGGACTGGATTATGTGGTCACACTCACCACATTTCAACCTAAGAACAGTCTTCTTGGTCGTCTTTGCGAACCTCTTCTGAATCGCTTTCGGAAATGATCCGTAACCGCGTTTCTTTCTGTCCATCCGGCGCTCCCCCTCAGACATACCACGTCTTTTGCCCGCTTTTCCAATCGATACGGCATGTGGAGTGTATTTCTTACACCGCGGACAGTATTTGTTCAGTTCGCTTTTCATCTTCATTGGCAGTCACCAGTCTTGGCCGTGCGAATCGGCCTAGAGTCCTTTATAATCGTTAGGGCGTGTTCACTCAGAACGGGGGCTCAGAATCTTTATGAAGCGGCCAGCGAAGCAACGTGCGCGATCACGGTGGCAATCATGAGTATCGCCGCGAGAATCACAACTATTGTCGGCCCCACCTTGACGCCTGGAGTCTCGTCTTCGAAGAAACGAATTAATCCTGCGCCGCCCGAGGGCATTGGTCCCTCTCCGCGTTTCTTTCGTCTTTTTTTCGAAGTCTTCGGCATCAAGTATCACCTTACGTAAAGGATGGTTTCTCTCAACTTGTGAGGTTTATTAACTCTTCTAATGGTCAGCTACACACCTCTTAAATGAATGATTTCTAACGGATGAAACTGCTACATATAGAATCGATAGTGATTTTGAATTTTCGAACCTTCCGAAAGCTCCGATAACACCTTCACAACTTGATGTGGGAATGTTAGAGTGATAGGGAATTTGTCACCAAATACTGACGTATTCCAATTGATTTTGGTAAGCTTGAGTATCTCTTGTGCTACAATTTGAGGTTCAGAATCACAATCCATCTGTAGGTTTAATGGACGCGGGATTCTATGACCTGGATATGTCAATAATTACAGTGCGCAAGTCCATGTCTATATGGAGGAAACAAAAGAAGGATGATCCACTGCCTCGTGAAACCCCCGCAGTTCCCTCCAAGACAAGAACGTGAGGACAAGCCTAAAACTCGAAAAATTATAGCTGCGACCCTTCCGTTCTCATTTTTCTTCGAGGAGCTAGAGTGAGTTTCAGTATCGTAATTTTGGACCAAGGTACAGTGCTGGTTTCCAACCAGCCCATGTGTCACTGATGTCGAAGGAGAGGGAGTCATGAACATGGACTGTTTCATAATGGTGTATATACCATACAATATACAAGCCGAAGAAGTATATTCTACTATACCAAACAGGCACTACCACATCACAATCAAGAATGACCATTATCCCATCTGACATGATGTTTCCTCGTGCTATCGTCAAGCTATCCCCTGCATTCATTTGTGGCCTAAAACTGGTCGTGTCATACGAATCGGTGATTCCTCGAAGAATCACGTTCTTGACCTTATGATGAGGAGGTATGTCCAAGATGGTAACCCTATGTGTGGCATCGTAGAAATAGATCCAGCCAAATCCTGATTCCCGCCAATGGCCGGACACAAACAGGTATATCCAAGTGGGATCAGTGAGGGCTCCGCTTGGATAATCCCACCACAGGTTATCACCAACGTAAATGTATTTGGCATTGTAAGTATACCCTGATGCAGCCGCTGGCGCTGCGGTCATGAGTGTCAGAGTGAGGCATACAATGACCAGACCTAAAACTCTGTTTACCTTCAATTCCATTCTCTTCCTCCTTGGCGTGTTGACGCCAATATTACTTCGATTGAACGCTTAATTGATTTGCTAAAGAAATTAAGACGGCGCAGCTCCTGAAAGATCTCGAAACCCACCTTCAGACTGACCTAGCCCTCATCTTGTCTTCTGAGTGAATCTGTCAAGACTCTGAGCAGTCACACGGACTTTTTTTGCACTTTGAACAGACATTACTATACTTCTCGTAGAATGCTTCAGAAACATCGATTTCCAATAGATTGGCGAGAGAACATAGCCATGCAAAGACATCAGCAATCTCATCAGCAATGCTCTTCACTGTTTCTTTGTTCCCGATTGCCTCTCTCAGCTCTTCCAGCTCATCGAAAGTCCTAGCTAGCGTTCCCTCAATACCTCGAGCTCGGTCTCTCTTACCGTAAATCTTTCGCATCATTTCCTGTGCTTCTTCAATCTTCAACAAAGAATCCTCCAGAGAGGCCTGCATCAATCTCAAGCCTTACATGAATCGTAGATGTGCATAGGCATCTGTTTCAGTGTCGAAGGCAAAGTGTACCTTCTGGTAGTCCTTTCTGAACTCAGAAACATCAGTTGCAACCTTCTCGGACTTCTCTCCCTTCATCACAAGCCGATGCATGAACTCAGCAACTGCATCCATCTCGGACTCTTTCATTCCAAGTCTGGTCAACTCACTGGTACCCAGTCGGATACCGCCTGGAGTCTTGTAGTCCCTACCCCGCTTCTTGTCCCACGGAAGAAGATTACGATTGAGAATGATGTTTGCGTCTTCCAAGTTCTCCTCAACAGTGGCACCATCCTTCATTGGGGTTTCAGTGACATCCACTAAGATGGTGTGTGACTCGGTGAAGCCCTTGTGGTCTGCGATAACGCTCCACCCACGATCGTGGAGTGCCTGACCCAAAGCCTTAGCATTCTTCAGAATCTGCTTCATGTAAGGCTCTCCAAACTCAGTCATCTCCGCCAGTACAACAGCAAGACCCGCAACATTGTGAAGATGGTGATTACTCAGTAGTCCTGGGAAGGAAGCCCTCTTGATTGCTTCTGCAAACTCCTCCTTGGCTAGAACAATTCCATGTTGAGGCCCAGGCATTGTCTTGTGTGTGGAGGCGGTCATGATGTCTGCTCCCTCTCTCAGTGGGTCTTGAAACAGACCCTGTGCTATGAGGCCCGAAACATGTGCAGAGTCATAACCAATGGTCATTCCATACTCATCCGCTATCTCGCGGAACTCCTTTACAGGATGAGGGAATGGAAAAACACTGCCACCAAAGAGAAGGAACTTGACCTCATCACCCTTTTCTTGAAGCTTCTTGATGAGGTCAATACTGGCATCAACATCAATGTTGAACTCATGGTCATCAAACACCCAGTTCCGAACTTTGTGTCCCCTGATGGCACCTGCAGTGCCTCCGAGGTTTGCTCGAGCATGAGAGATGTGTCCGCCATGCGCAATTGAGAGGGCCATCATCCTGTCACCTGGGTCCATCGCAGCAGTATACATCGCAAGGTTTGCCACTACACCAGAAATTGGTCGGACATCCGCAAACTCAGCATTGAACAGTTTCTTTGCCAGTTTGATGGTGATTAGCTCTACCTCATCTATGTACTTACAACCAGCATAGACACGTTCCCCTGGCCACCCCTCAGCATATCGGTCTCGAAAATCACAGACTATTGCAGATCTCACAGCCGGGGAACTTACATTCTCACTAGCTATGAGGTTGAGGGTGTTCTGCATCCATGTGTCATGTTTCTCAATCAATTCGAATACTTCATCGTAAAGCTTCTTGTGGTCGCTCAAACATAGAGCCTCCTTATCCTGAAGACAAGAGCCGCTAGACAGGTCTTCGTTATATGGCTTGTGTCAGCTCTCACTCTACGTCCAGCAATGCTCTCTCTGATTTTCCTAGAATATAGGAAATCGCTATGCCTGCAATCAATGAATCAACAAACAATTCAATCCCATGAATAATTCGCAAGAAGACTGGAAATTGCTCAGATATTACAAAGACAGCCAACGCGCCTGCAATGTAGAGAAGTGCAACCAATACGATAGCAAGCGACCTCTTATCTAGCCTCACTGAAATGACAATTGGGAGAACACTAAGGACATATATGAATCCTCGAACGGTCTGAAGAAGAATTACAATCTCAGCTGCAGGGAGTGTCAAGTCGTAGCCTACACTTCCATCCGTGTAATATGGAAGTACCAATGGTGCAATGATAGTTCCAATTGTATAGTAAATGACCAACCACAGCATAGATGCAATGATGAACCGTACCGCAAACTGTGAAGAAGTCCATCCTGTGAAGTATTCTCTTCTAAGTTGCCCAAAGCTTGTGACCTCTCCCCTTGGACTGAAAAGAACTCCTGCTACTAGTGCTGTGGGTAGAGTCAGAACGAGTCCAAACACAACCGCTCCAAAAGCCAACTCTGGCTGCCCCTCAAATTGAGTTGTGAAAAAGATGCCCTCTAGAACTGGATTAAGCATCTGAATGACATAGACAGCGATCCATGCTACTAATATCCGAGCTTTTCTTCCCAAAGGGATGTTTGTATTCATGTAGTACAAAGCAAAACCATAGAGAACAGCTGTGATCACAGTTCCAATTGCGAAACCGAGGGAAACATACCCCTGGATTGGAATTAGTAGCCCAAATAGTGTGTAGATTACAATAAAAACTGAAATCCGCACTATTGTATCCCTTGACAACTCAATGGAACTCATGATTATTCAGAGCACATTGAATTGAAAATAAAGAATATGGCATGGACCACTAATTCGATGCTTTGGGATTGATGCGTGATTTAGATTGTCTGCTATATTCTTTGCATTAACCCGACATGGTGAGGTAAAAAGATTAAGACGCACATCTCAGAAAGATCGTAGTGGTACTTTCTTAACAAGAACCGGCTTGATCCAAGATGCGGTGTTGATCTGATATGAATAATAGAGAGATTGCAGAACGATTCACGAAACTCTCAACTCCTCTAGTGGCAGATGCTTGTGTACGGTTGGGTGTGTCATTCAATGTCGCCCCCTTCGGAATCAGTCCGATGCTATCAGATGGTCAAGTTGCAGGCAGAGCTCTTCCAGTACGCCACTTTGGTAGTGTGGATGTATTTCTGGAAGCAATGAACAAGGCTGAAGAGGGAGATGTTCTTGTAGTGGACAATAATGGTAGACGTGACGAGGGCTGCATTGGAGACCTAATCATAATTGAAGCCATATCATGCAATCTTGGTGGGATTGTCATTTGGGGCACACATAGGGACAGTCCGGAGCTTCAGCAGCTTGACTTTCCAGTATTCAGCTATGGTTCGTGGCCAGTCGGTCCTTTAAGGGTGGATGAACGTGGTACTGACACATTCACAACTGCTCATTTTGGAGAATTTAGTGTGACGAGGAATGATGTAGTGTTTGGCGACTTAGATGGAGTACTCTTTGTTCCATTTACAAATACCAA
The DNA here is from genome assembly GCA_048940045.1 of Promethearchaeota archaeon. Lineage (GTDB taxonomy): Archaea > Asgardarchaeota > Thorarchaeia > Thorarchaeales > Thorarchaeaceae > SMTZ1-45. Next base: position 5,168 of record JBHLOX010000062.1, on the reverse strand, counting down.
ACAGGCTCTGGAAATAGCTGAATCCCTGTCAAAGACTGAACGATTACAGGCCGAATCTGTGAGAGCTGGTAGAACATTGAGAGAGCAGTTTCGGTTTGATGAATATCTGACCCAGAGAAAACTAGATCCAGATTATGACTTCCGCAAACATCTCCGGAAAATAGGTGGGGCTATAGAAGAATAACTGTGATGCTATGGTAGATGATATGATAGAACCATATCCACTTCTCGAGAAAAATCACATCTGGATCTTGTTGTCAGCGATGCGTGAGAATGTTTCCTCCATTGTCTTGGGTGGAACGATCTCTTTGTCACGCTTATGCAGACTCATTGCTCCTTCGGGACAATTTGCTACACAGACTCCACATCCTATGCATCTATCCATGTCAATGGTAAGGACATCATCTTGGAAACGCAACGCCCTCATCTGACAAAGATCAACACATGTCCCACAAGAAGTGCAAAGGTCGAGGTCTATAACAGAATGATAGTTTGTTGAGAAGAAATCAATCGGTCTAGGCATCGCTCCTTTCCCGCGAAGAAGACCACAGCAACATCCACAGCAGGAACAGATGAACTCAGGCCTCTGCGAGTTACTAGGCTGCAGGACCAGACCCTCTCGTTCATTCATTTCGATTATCTCAAGCAACTCATCTCTGCTTATCTCACGACCCCACCCCTGGTCTATGTACATCTGCGCAAAGACTCCAAATGAAATACAGGTTTCCTCTCTCTCAGTCACCTTACAAGGAGAGCCTGCAAGATCTTTCCGTTGGCGGCAGATGCAACTTGTCACCATGAAAGGTTCATCGACTGTGGAAAGCATCGCACGAAAATCGTCATAACTTGCGATACTATCTTCTGGTTTGATGCTTTTCCCAATGGGGATGACTCTCAGTTGAGTTGGTCGGGCACTGAACAGGTTCCTCCCAAAAGCTTCGTTGTTATACTGATGGATGTCATCCGAAAGCTCCTTGGTCAGTTTATTCACTTGGAATTCATAGATTCCCACAACCCATTGAGCACCACTATAGAACTTCTGATTATCATCATGTTTAGAGTGAATTAGTCCCTTGCTTGCCAGAGTGTCGAGTCTTCCTTCCAGCTCCTCTATAGAAAGACCGGGTTCCTTCAGACGATCGAAGATACTCTCCAAGGACTCGTTTGGATATGTAGAATATTTCAGTTGGGTGGCCAATCCAGCCTCTTCTGGGGAGAATAACTGCTTCAAAATCCGAATCTCAACACCTGACTCTGTAGCTGGGAACCCAGCTGGCATGCTATCTAG
>JBHLOX010000062.1:0-3780 GCA_048940045.1 Promethearchaeota archaeon | reverse complement strand
TCGATACTCTTCTTGGACCAAAACCCGGTGGCTCTTTGTCTGAGAAGCATAGCATGTAGTAGATTCCACCTGGCTTGAGGACATGTCTAACCTGTTGGACAAACTGGTCTAGATCTTCAAGCCGAATCGAATGGAACAGGCCAGAGTCAATGACATAGTCAAAGGTGTTCGCCACGAAGAACTGCTCCAGATTGAAAACATTCCCAAGCACGAACTCTATTTTGACTCCATGTTGCACTGCACGGTTTCGGGCAATCTCAACGGCCTCTGGTGTGAAGTCGATGCCTACTGCTGAGAATCCTTGTTCTGCGAGGAATATCGTGTTTTCCCCAGGTCCCGATCCGATGTCGAGAACTCTAGATGGTGTCAGTTCTCCACTCTCGACCAGTTTAACAAATGCTTGCTGAGGATGGCTCACATCCCAGGGGGGAATGGATGAATATGAAGCACTCCATGTACTCAACTTCATGACCATGAAACCATTGTATAACAATAGTTAACTATCATTCGCTTGATGCAAACTGAGCATGGAAACAAGCATCATGAGAAGACATATATTCAATTAACTATAGTGAACATCGTACATCTCTTCAATACTTTATCATGTTCGGATTGTGCTCCGTAATGCTTGGAAAACTACTGGCAAAGTGGTTCTATGAATTTGGTTACAGACACGAGCTCGTGCCTTGGGATGCTGGACCACGTTCCGAATTGGTAGAGTTGGTGGAGAGCGGTCAAATATCTCCTGGTCGAGCAATTGACTTAGGTAGCGGGACAGCTAGCAACTGCATTTTCTTAGCACAACATGGTTTCGATGTGACCGGAGTGGATTATGCAGAATCTGCAATCAGGTTGGGTCGCACTAGGGCAAGAAAAGCTGGTGTTTCAGTAGCCTTCATAGTAGATGATTTGACCGATTTACGTCATGTCACTGGAACTTTTGATTTACTCGTCGACTATGGTACACTTGATGATCTACCACCGAAAGAACGCGATCTGTACGTACAGAATGTTTTGCCCCTATCTCACCCTAACACACTTTTTCTTTTGTTCTGCTTTGAGTGGTTTCCTCGCTGGTGGGAAAGACCTCTCTTTGACAGGATGGCAATGAAACCCGGTGAGGTTGAGCAACGTTTTGGAAAATATTTTGAAGTCGAACGAATCTCCGGACCTAAGACGGCTGATTTCTCGAAATTCCCCCCAGGTTATGGAGTCTATTTGATGAAGCGAAATGGACAGTCGTATTCTTAACCCTTCTACACCTGTCCACAGATACAGCAACAGAGATGGGATATCCTGTTTAGTAATTTCTGACCTTGGAGATTATTCCGAAAGCCCTATGACCTGAAGACGGACAGATGGCGTTCCGTGAGCCAGTGGGTAAGCCAGGGATAGCGACAGGACACTCAGAATCTCTCTAGGACAGAGTTGGATTGGCGACTGAGAAAGGTTGTATTGACTTGTATCTCGAATGGACCAACAAGCCCAGTTGTAGAGGAACTGGAGGAATCTATTTTACACAGCCATCTAATTGCATTTCTATACAATGGCCAATCTGACTCCACATCATCCGGTTCTGGAGTATCCGGGGGAAATTCCCAGCCATCCCGATCACTTCGTTCCTCTATCTCACCATGCGGACCAATGAGAAACACTCTGCCATCTCCATACTCGCAGGCCACGATTGCAGCTGTTCCTGTGACATCATATTCCCCTAGAATGGAAACGCTAGCATTATCATATGGTTCAAGATAGGGTCCACCTATATAGAGCATTGTCATCGGGTCTGGCATGGACTCGGTGATTGGATGAGTCTGGTCAACAAGGTTGATCTCTGTCATTGCCCAACCTGGTTCAGGTCGGTCTGCAATCTCGAAGATAGGTCCCCAAGCTACGCCAGGAAAGAGATCCAAGTTTAATTCTTCTCCATCAACCTTGTAGTCAGGTGGTGGATAAGCATCATCATCCATCCAGACTATGTAGTCTGCAGCATAGTACGCCCCAGCGCAGATTCCCAGATACCCACCCCCTTCAGAAACAAATTCCTGTATCTCTGCTTTTCCCTCAAGACCTACTTCCTCCCAATAATCAGGATAATGGCCTCCTGGCCACATTAACACATCATAATCTTCAAGGCACCCGTCTTTGATGTCCTGCCCTCTTACTGTGGTGAAGGAACAACCCATCAATTTAGTCATGTTCGACAGAACAATTTCTTCTGTTCCCCACGCTCCCGCTCCATTGTAGTAAGCAATTTGTACAATGTTCAGACTTGTATCCTCTACATCCTCCACATGTGAGTCTTGTGCACCCAAGAGGAACAGAACTCCAACTGAGATAATGAGCACAGAGAGAACTGCTCCAATTACACCCTTGGCGAGAACAGATCTAGTCACATCAAACGCCCCCAATCATATACACTGTCCTTAGTATTACATCTTGCTATCTTCATTGGAAAGCTCGTCTTCTACACACTTTGAATCCATGGCATGGAGTGAGATATTGTTTCTCGTCGGCACCACAATCTCTATGACCCAAAGACAGACAGATTACGTTCCAAGGGCCGGTCGCCCACGATATCTTTTCGTGATCAGGAAGTAAGTTGAGTTGCAACTCGCTTTCCGAATTCTCTACATTTCGGCAATTCTTCCTCTAGGATTGGCCCCTTCATGTCCCCAACTTGTATAGATAATCCTGGAAGCAATAGTTGTAATCCAGGACTTTTCTCGTTTATTCTCTCCTCCATTTTCTTTACTGACTTTTCGAAGTCCTCTTTGATATATGTGTCAAAAACAGCGATTTTTTTTCCTTTTAGTTCGAGTTTTCCAAGTTTATCGATGAATTTCTTAGCTCCTCTGGTTGGTCCACCAAAGTGTGTGGGACAACCCACTAACATCGCGTCATATCCATCTAATTTCTTGAAATCGACTTTTTTCATATTACTGAGTGCAACTTCAATACCCTCAGCTGACTTTATGCCTTCTACAATTGTTTTTGCTACGGTTTCTGTGTTTCCGTATTTTGTGTCGAATGCGACAAGAACTTTCATTATGTTGTCTCCATTGAAACTTCCACTTGAAGCGCAGCGAATGGAGCTGACTCATTATATCTACTTACCTCTCCATCCCAACATTTACACTAGCTTAGGTATGCGTCACACTTGCAAGCTGATGTGTCATCCAGATTAATGATGAACAATCTTGCAGATGTTCGAAAGTTCTATAGCCTGAAATGGAGCAGATGGCGGTTCGTGGGCCAGTGGTCTTTCATCGGGCTCTGGCTGATTATATTGCTTGATTATCCTTCGCTCCTGTTAAATAACTTAGAATCCTCAACGTTTTCTTAGCATGAGTACCACAGCCGCTATTACGAGCACGCAACCACCAATTAGGAGGAAATACTTCAACTGTACCAACCAATAAGAGGTTGGGACACTGCCCATACTAGAACCTCCAAATATCAATAATATGATTCCGAGAGAAAGCAGACTACCCGCTAAATTAGAGTCCCGCTCCACTGTGGCTACCTATGCAGAGTAAACAGCCTAGTCCTAATAAATCCGGATATCAAGTATGAAACTTAACCTGCATCATATCAGTACACAGTTGTACAACACAAACCCCGTTAACACCGCAATCTCTATAAACTGAAGACAAGCAGATGGCGGTTCGTGGGCCAGTGGCTAAGCCAGGTATAGCGACAGTACACTCAGAACTTCTCTGGTGTGTTGAAGCTCTTAACTTGTTGGTCGAGGGTTCAAATCCCTCCTGGCCCGCCATC
>JBHLOX010000210.1:0-3877 GCA_048940045.1 Promethearchaeota archaeon | reverse complement strand
GACGCATTTGGGAAAGACATCATCTTTGTTGAAACCGTTGGTGCAGGTCAGTCAGAGGTTGAGGTCATCGATATCGCTCACACTGTGATTGTGACTGACATGCCCGGTAGTGGAGATGACATTCAAGCAATCAAGGCAGGAATCATGGAGATTGCAGACATTTTTGTTGTGAATAAGATGGACCTTCAAGGAGCCGAAAAGAAGGTCACAGAGATTAATGCCATGTTGGACATTGACCCGCGCGGAAAAGAGTGGCGCCCTCCGGTTCTGCTCACAAACTCTAGATCCGGTGAGGGTGTACCTGAGCTTGCGGACAAGATTCTAGAACATCTCCAATTCTTAAAGGACAGCGGTCAGCTTGAACAAAAGGGCCTGAAACGAAGTCGCGACGAGCTTCAAGATTTAATGAAATACAAGCTGACAAGAGAGCTGTATCAGAAGCTGGAAGGACAACCTGAATATGAGGCAGCAATCAAAAAGATTGCAAGCAGGAAAGAGGACCCCTATAGTGTGGCTGAACGGTTGATAGCAGAGTTCTTGTTTAGTGAGAGTAGGTGAGTGGAATGGGAGATAACTCAAAGCTCCGTGACTCTACAAAAAAGTGGGAGAATGAAATTGTAACGAAGACACTCGAAAGATTCCCTGAGCGAGAGGAGAACTTCAAGACTATTTCTGGACTACCCATGAAGCGACTCTATACCCCCTTGGATCTGAAAGACCTGAACTATGAGAGAGACCTTGGTTTTCCAGGTCAATACCCCTTCACACGTGGAGTCCAACCCACTGGATATAGAGGTCGTTTCTGGACCATGCGTCAATACAGCGGGTTTGCCACTGCTCAGGAAACTAATGAGCGGTTCCATTTCCTTTTGGAGCAAGGACAGACCGGTCTCTCAATTGCGTTTGATCTCCCAACTCAAATTGGCTATGACTCTGATGATCCATTGGCGAAGGGTGAGGTAGGGAAGGTTGGTGTAGCTATAGACTCGCTTGCAGACATGGAGGTGTTATTCGAGGGAATCCCGCTTGACAAAGTGAGTACCTCAATGACGATTAATGCCCCTGCATCTGTCCTACTTGCCATGTACATTGCAGTGGCTGAGAAGCAGGGGGTTTCCATGGACAAACTCCGAGGAACAATCCAGAATGATATTCTGAAGGAGTACGTTGCTCGAGGGACCTACATCTTCCCACCCAAGCCTTCAATGAGGCTCATTACAGACATCTTCAAGTTCTGCAGTGAGAAGATGCCACTTTGGAACACAATCTCGATATCTGGTTACCATATCAGAGAGGCTGGCTCAACTGCAGTGCAAGAGGTGGCCTTCACACTGGCAGATGGAATCGCATATGTCCAAGCAGCCATCGACGCAGGACTGAATGTTGATGATTTTGCTTCAAGACTCTCATTCTTCTTTGGTTCTCACAGCGACTTTCTCGAAGAGATAAGCAAGTTCAGAGCTGCGCGTAGACTCTGGGCTAGAATTATGCGTGAGAGATTCAGAGCAAAGGATGATAGCTCATGTAGGATGAGGTTTCACACTCAGACTGCAGGATGTACATTAACTGCACAACAGCCTGATAATAACGTTGTTCGAGTGGCATTTCAAGCTCTCCAAGCGGTCCTTGGCGGAACTCAGTCGCTTCATACAAACTCTCGTGATGAAGCACTCTCCTTGCCCACTGAAGATTCTGTCCAGATTGCATTAAGAACACAACAAATCATTGCACATGAGTCTGGTGTAGGAAACACTATTGACCCTCTAGCAGGTTCATACTATATCGAGAATCTAACAAACGAGATAGAAGCGAAAGCGATGGAGTATATCCAGAAAATCGATGATATGGGTGGGGCACCAGTCGCCATTGAAAGAGGATTTATTCAGCGAGAGATTCATGAATCAGCATACCAGTTTCAGAAGAGAGTGGATGAGAAGAAACGAATCGTTGTGGGTGTGAACAAGTTCACGGTTGAGGAAGAGACGCAATTCGACTATCTTCGGATCAATCCTGAGGCTGAGAGAGAGCAACTAGCTGAACTAGTGAACATACGATCGAAGAGGAATGAAGGGCAAGTCAAACAAGTCTTAGAAGTTCTGCGTGATGCTGCGAAGAGTGATACTAACTTAATGCCTCCTATCATTAAGGCTGTTAAGGTATACGCCACCTTGGGTGAGATATGTGGAGTTTTAAGAGAGGTATTTGGAGAATACAAGGCACCAGACATTCTTTGAAAGGTGAAAAAGCCATGTCGGTTGAGAAGATTAGTCACATCGGAATTGCTGTTGAGAGTATCGAGAATTGGATTGGTTATTACAAAGATATTCTTGGACTCGAATATAGTGGTTCTGAAGAAGTAGCAGAACAGAAAGTTCGTGTGGCCTTTCTCAAGATCGGTGAGAGTCAGATTGAGCTTCTCGAACCGACATCAGAGGACAGTCCTATTGCTAAATTCCTTGAAACGCGGGGTGGTGGCATCCATCACATCGCAGTCAAGGTTGATGATATTGATGCAGCTTTGGCACGACACCATGAGGCTGGAGCTAGATTGATAGACAACAAACCAAGGATTGGTGCTCACAACATGCGTATTGCCTTCATTCATCCAAAGGCTTCTGGTGGAGTTCTTGTGGAACTATGCGAAGAAAAGCACTGATTCATTCAAACATTTAATTGATATGTGTAAACCTTATCTGAGTATTTTCCTAATAGTACTGCACTTAGGAGGTACGTAAAAGGTGTCTAAGAGGAATCCCGAGACACGCTATGGGTACTACAGGAAAGCCAGGAGTCATGAGGCCAATGGTCAATATGATGATGCTCTTGCAGCCTATGATAAGGCGATAGAGATGAGTGAAACTTATGCGCATGCCTGGTTTTACAAAAGCCGGCTCCTCTATCGAATGGAAAAGTATGGGGAATGCATAGGCTGTGCTGAGAAAGCCCGTCAGTTGGAACCTACATGGAGTGAACACATCACTAAAATGATTGAGGATGCTAAGAAGAGGTTGTAGAGGTTCTCTCCCTATTTGAGTAACCGTTCTAGAGCAACGACTATCCTATCGATATCATCACGATCAACCATTCTGTTCAACACCATTCTAGTCCTAACGCCATATCCACCATATACCAATATGTTCTCCTTTGCCAATTCCTCAGAAAGTTTCATCTGACTGATAGAAAGGGTTTCCAGTCCTAGGAACAGGATATTGGTTTCTGGTTCTTCAACATCAAGGTTAGGAATACCCTTGATTCTATTATAGAGCAGTTTTGCATTATCATGGTCATCCTTCAGTCTATCCACCATCTTTTCGAGTGCAACGATCCCCGGAGCGGCAATAATGCCTGCTTGACGCATACCTCCACCAAGTTTCTTTCGGGTCCGATGTGCCTCATGGATGAACTCCTCAGTTCCAGCTATTATTGACCCAACTGGAGCTGAGAGACCCTTACTCAGGCAAATCTGTACTGAGTCTACATCTTCGACTAATTTCTTGGCAGGGATATCAAGTGCAACTGCCGCATTGAATAGTCTGGCTCCATCACAGTGAATCTTGAGACCGTAGTCATGGGCCATTGATGCTAGTGCCTTAACCTGCTCAGGATGTGTGACTGTGCCCCCAGCATAATTGTGGGTGTTTTCACAACACACTAAACTTGTCCTCGCATAGTGAGCATCATCTGGACTTATTGCGGACTGCAGTGTTTCTGGGAGAATGTACCCTCGTATTCCCTTCACAGGTTTTGGGTAGAGCCCTCCTATAGAGGCCATTGATCCCCCTTCGAACATGAACGTGTGTGAGCGCTCTTCCACAACTACCTCATCACCTCTCTTGGTCTGGGTGAACAAAGAAACAAGATTTCCCTGAGTTCCCGA
>JBHLOX010000209.1:0-3890 GCA_048940045.1 Promethearchaeota archaeon | reverse complement strand
GATTGGATTATCAGGGAATTACCCTTTACTTTCAAGACAGAGTGATTCCTCTTTGGAAACATATCATTTTCACGATTGAAATCGTGGAATGAGCTTGCTCTGTCCTCGGACAGAGAGAGGTGCAGGCTAACGACGGGGAACGCGGTGCAATCGTCAGGTTGCCCCGACGCCAAGACAGAAACTTGCCCTAGCCCACATTGTTGAGCACCCTTTCATTTTTGCATCAATAGAATGGTTTTGGTCATTGGAATCACAGATAGGTTGTATTCATCATAAGATGTTGAAAATCAAGAATAATAGGAAAATACCATGCAGATCAGCTAACACATGAGCAAACCATGTGACATACACACTCCTGCACCTCATGTATATCACTCCGTATACAAATCCTCCAGATGCTATTGCGATCATGTCAACGAGCCAAATCAATGAACCACTTGGTGCCCAATGAATTGCAGCGAAAAGCATTGAAGCAATAGAAATAGCTGTCTTTTGCCCAATGTACCAGCTTAGTCTTTCCTGCAGAAGCCCTCGAAATACTATTTCTTCAAGCAAGGTTGTTAGGGGAATTGAAAATAGCATAAGGAAGAAGATTTCAAAACCCATGTTTACTGACCAAGCTCGATTAGCTGCTACATAATCAATATACGATGGGATCAATAGAAGACCTCCCCAAACAATTAGACCCTGAAGCACAACTACACTAAACACTATCAAACCTGCATTTCTCTTGAGATCCTCAGTAAGCCCAGTCTGTTTAAAACCAAGGTCTGCCGTCTTTCGTCCCCTGCATTTTGAATCCATTAGAACGTAGATAATGGGGATTGCAAATGCTATTTCGCCAACAAGAAATACAAACACAAAAAGTCCCAACATTACGATTGAGAGTTCAACCAGCTGAAATGGAGATCGCATAAGTGGAATATCTGTTTCAGATTCTTTCAGGGAATGGTCAGAATCGTCAGTAAAGTTTCCAAGTTCGTATCTAGATTCATTCAAAACAAAAACTTCCGGAAACGAGGTTAGATGCACTCCATTCTGTAAACCCTTGAAACTGATAATGTCCTAAGAAGAGTAATTCATGAATCCCAATCAAACTCATCCACATTTTCAAAATACATCTCAGCATCCGGACAACAAACATCCTGAGCAGCTTTTAAACAGCAGTCATTTTCTGGATAATTTGTTCTTGGAGCGAAGTCCAATTTACCTATGAAATCATCTAGGCTCAAGCCATATGAATTGAGAACTTTTTCGATTTTCATTTTGATTTTTGCATAGTCGATTGTTTCTGTTCTGTTCTTCATTCTTTATACCTCGATTATTCTCCTCTCTAGAGAACTGTTCTATGATATAGAGAACAGTTTATATGTCTTGCGTCACAGTTTGTTATTAATAAGGTGAGGAATGACTCAGCAACGAACGACCAATTACAAATGAATCCTGAAGATAGAAATACATGGTTCACGGAGCTTGGTGATATGAAGGATCCCCCAGTTCATGAAGATACAATAGGAGAGAAACCAGCACGAGTCAAATTACTTGATAATGAGCAACTAGAACTAATGAGAAACCATATTGAGATTATTCGTGCCCTATGTTGTAATTATCTGACAGTGAAGGAGATCCATCAACATTTTCTAGTAAGTCAAGAGGGACCATCATATAGCAGAGCCCTGAAGACTCTCTACAAGGACTTGAGTGCTCTGGAAGAGTCGGAACTAGTGAAGGTTGTTGGGTATCGAAAGTTCAAAGGCAGCTACCAGGTTGAGAAATTGTACAGCTGTACTGCAGATGTCTTCTTTCCAAGGGAAAGTGTCGAATCTCAAAAATGGTGGCTCTCGAATCCAGGACAATTGTATCTGTCAAGGTTGTCTAGCTTGATTTCTGAGTTCTTCAGAGTTTCAAAACCAATACAACCCGGAGTCAAGAAATTACTTGAGAGGTTCTTTGAACTTTGGGATGAAACTGTAAGAGAGCTATTCAAAGAAAGTGAGAAGTCAGAAAGACTGACAGAGATCCTGAGTGGTATTGATATCAATCAGATTGACGATACAACTCGATTCATTGGGATGTTGGGTGCATTCTTTGCTGATCCTATGCTATTCAAGGACTTGATGACAGTAATTGAAAGCAGCACCAATACAACTTGAAAGGCGATAACTAGAGTGAAAACAAATGAAAAAGCGCTGGAATAAGGAGAGAATCATTGAAAGAATTCAGACCGAACGGCGAAGGCTGGAGAAGAACCTCGCGGCTCTTTCCGATGTAGACATGCTGGAGTCTGGAGTAATTGGAAAATGGAGTGTAAAGGATATCATGGCCCATCTCTTTGATTGGGAGCAAAGGTTCCTTGGATGGTATGAAGCTGGACTGAGAGGTGAGGTCCCTGAAACTCCTGCACCTGGACTCAAGTGGAGTCAACTTCATATTCTAAATCAGAGGATTTTCGAAAAGCATCAGGGCCGAGTACTATCGGACATCAAGAAGGAGTTTCAATCCTCCTATGAAAAGGTTCTAGAAACTGTAAATGACATTCCTGAAAAGGACCTCTTTAAGGTCGGTAGTTATCAATGGACTGGCAAGGATACTATTGGCGGATTCATACTCGCGAACACTGCCAATCATTATCGATGGGCTAAGCGTAGAATTCGTAGCTGGATGAAACACACTGGAAGACTCCAATACACACTAAGTAACAAGGAGCTTCAATTTACTAGAAGTAAAAGGAAGTCAAAATAGTTGAATACACTGAAGAAGGAGCTACACTCGAAGATCTTAGTCTTGAGGTAATTAAGGGAGGGAACGCATAATGGGATTCGATAAGTCACTCATTGTAGCAAAGACTGACTTGAAGATGGCGCTGCAAGTGAGCTATGTGAAATATAGTCTTATTTTGATAGCCGCTTTCGGTCCTGTAATGGTTCTTGCGACTGTGGGTCTTCTTGCATTTGCGATTCCAAGTGAGGCAGAATTTGTAAGAGTTATGCAAATGACTAGCCCTACAATCTCTCCGATGCTTGGTTTAGTTGCCATCATACCTGCGTCTCTTATAGCTGCTAATGCTCTCGTAGGAGAACGAGAACAGAATACTCTTGAACCACTTCTTTGCACTCCATTAACGGATCGTGAGCTACTTATTGGGAAGGTTTTGAGTTCGTTCATACCAAGTATCGCACTATTATTGGGTTCAATTTTGGAGTCAGAAATTGGGACATTCATTCTATTGATGCTAGCTGGTTATCCTCCCATGCTTGTACCTGATATTGCAGGATTATTCCTGCTTCTTACAGCTGGTCCACTCATGATTCTCGCTGTGAATTCAATGATGATTTTGATTAGTGGTAAAGTAACTCGCGTATATGAAGCATATCAGACATCTGGCGCTACTGTGATGGTTTTCATCCTCCCGATGATTTTACCGATGGTAACCCTCAGCGGAGGAGGCATAGATCTAGCTGCAGTCTGGTTTTCAAATATCCTCACAACTCTGATTGCTGCGGCATTATTCATAGTGACATGGGCATTAGCATTTAATAGATTCAACAGAGACCACATGGTGTCACTTGTATAAAACATAAAGAGGGCATTGGTGAACCGAATCTGTCGGGCTGCCTGAGTATTCTCTGTTTGTTCTACTAGAATTCCTTTGGCATCTTTTAACAAGGCCCCTTTGAAAAACAGAAGCGTACAGTATTCTTTGAATCCATGTATTAGAACAATGTTACTTTTCTGAAACGTGTAACAAGGTTTACCCCACTTCAATTCCTCGGTCAGCCCGCATTCAAGAACAATCTTTCTCAAATTCTTCCCGCCACTTTTTGGCTTTACTTAGAATGCATCAACTTCGGGATTCATACTAGTCATTTATTGACTCTCCGAAGTAAAGT
>JBHLOX010000061.1:0-15836 GCA_048940045.1 Promethearchaeota archaeon | reverse complement strand
AACCCATTCTGGAGCAAATGGAACGTACATTAATGGATAAGAATCAGTATTGAACTGGAAGGTATGCGATGTGTCACCGATGTAATCTTGGTTGGTGTCTACACCACCATAGTCAGAATAGTAGTTGTGGGTGAAAGTATTCCCACTTGAGAAATCAGATACATCATCTGCGGTGTTATTGATTACAGCATTCCAGAGAACGCTGTTAAAATCAGCTGCATTCTGTAAAGTAATGCCCCACATTGTGTTGCCCACAGACGTGTTATTAGCGATTACATTCAAGTCGCAATTGTCAAAATAAAATCCACAGTCTGAATTGTTAGCACATAGATTATTGGTTACAACATGTGAACCACGTTCTTGCAGGTATATGCCAAAATCGCTGTCATTGCATGTGTTCCCAGACACTGTGTTCAAACTGCAATTGTAGATGTAGATACCAGCCATCGGATCTTCATTACATATGTTATCAATTACTGAGCTAGACTCACAGGTATGGAGGAATATGCCATAGAAGAAATTACCATTGCAGATGTTGTTAATGACAGTACTATCTTCTGAGTCATGAAGATATATGCCATATGAATTGAAACTGCAATTATTTCCTAACACGAGTATGTTTGAAGAAGTAATTGGGATATGGACAGCGTGTGAATAGCCCGTCACAACATTTTCAATGACTTGAGCGTTTGTCACATTATCAAGATATATCCCAAAAGAAGGAGTTGCCTGGGGACCTTGGAAATTGCAGTTGCGGATGATGAAATGTAAGCGAGTGTGGCTAATATTGACGCTCGACACTGGAGTAAAGCCAAGTACAAAATCATAATTCTCGATGATATATGGTTCCTGAGCAGAGCCAGTTCCAGTCCACCCCTCTACTAGAGCAGTGGCAGAGAAATTAGCGTCACCATTAATGACTATTGGACCATGAGGATCATTTGCGACTGCCTTCTGCGAATATTCCGATTTGTAAACTGCATATTGGATGGGACTTTCGAGTATCACACTAGGCATTATGCTCAATACTAATAGCATTAGAATCAAAGATGCGGCACATTTGGGTATTTTACTCATCAATGACAATGATTACCACTCCTAATCTGCGAAGAATGATGTCTAGGTTTTATCTGGGGTAAACAGATGATTGTCAATGAGAAGTGTTTGCATTCTCCCTCGCAACATTACTAATGTGCTACGGATGCATATTAATGTCAGCAATCAGCGATTCACTATAGTGATGATGTGTGCGTATGTAGAGCGTATGTGATGTGTGCGTGGTCAAGTTCCTAGTCCCAGTAATGGACACACATATCTTCTGAAGTAATTTGCAACTCTGTTTATGTCGACCTTCTTTTCCTGAGCACAACAACAATCACAATGACCACTACTATAGCCAAACTGCCAACTATTAGCCAAGGTAACATTACCTCAAGGAAGGGTCTAGGCATTATTGTGACAATGACTGTATCAGACACCGCATTTCCATAGGCATCAGTAACAACCATTGTATAGTTGAATATACCAGCTTGATAGTTCTCAAGAGTCATAGAGAAATGGATTGAAGTTAGGGTTGTTGAGTATGAAGAAACCTCTGAGCCATTCCTTAGTACCACATAACTCAGTGGGCTTAGATCTTGAGCGTTCCACTCTATCGTTTGATATTCTTCTCCGACTCTGAACGAGAAGTCGTCGGGGCTCGTTATGATTGGAGGAGTGGTGTCTTGCACAAAGACCGTAAAGATTACCTCAGTGAAATAACCATAGATGTTAGTCACATTTACCAATAGCGGATAGTCGCCGACAGCTAATGTAGTGAAGGTAGAGAGTGTGGGCACACCAGTCACGAAGTTGTTTGTATCATTCACAGACACAACATAAGGTGCAGGACAGTTGATAGCAATGTTGTAATCGAAGTATGAACCAAACTCTACATACTGGTCGGTTATCAGTTGTGCCCATTCAACAGGGAATGGGAGAAACATCAGAGGATAGTGGTCAATATCAGAAAATACGTAATTGGTATCTCCTATGCCATCACCATTCCCATCTGAACCCCCATAGTCAGACCAGTAATTGTAGTCCCATATTGAAGGAATGCCATCTGTAATCGCGTTGGTGGTATTGTTAGCAAAGATATTCCATTGAATGAAGTTGTCATTTGACGCAGTATTCCAAATACCAACATCATTTTCATTTGAAGTATTATTTTCGAATACATTCGCGATTGCAGATTGGAGTCGAAAGCCAGAGTTTGTGTTCTCATTACAGATATTGTCAGTCAATGTGTTATATTCAGAGAAAAACGTCAATTGAATCCCATTATCTGCATTACCGCTGCAATTATTTCCACTGATTATTCCATTATCTGAGTTCGAGAGATAGATACCTGTGAAGAAATTGTGGGAACAGTGATTTTCTGTGATTGTGAGGTGATCTGAATCTTCACACCAAATGCTGTATGAGTTGTAACTGATGTTATTCCCAGTCACAACGAGGTTTCTACTCCCTCCAGATACATTGAGTCCGTGAGCGAAGTTAGTAATCATATTATTGACGATTCTACCATATGTTGAGTTCACAAGATAGACACCATAGGAGGGAGTGGCGGCAGGACCAATCAGATTACATCCTCGAATAGTGTAGTTTACACGGGTATTGGTAATGCTAATGCTGGCTTCAGGAGTAGGTCCCATCGTGATATCATAGTTCTCGATGATATATGGATCCTGAGCTGAACCATCACCTGACCAATCCTCAGTCGAAGCTGTTGCGGAGAAGTTGGCATCCCCGTCGATTGTAATTGGTCCATGGGGATTATTTGCCCTAATGCTTGGTGACTCGATGGTTTCAGAAATCCCATCATGCCGTTGTACATTGAATGGTAGTACAGGCATGATATTGAATAAGAATAGCACTAGAATCAGAGATGCTGTATACCTGCAGACCTTACCCATCCTAAACATGGAAATCTCCCTCGCGACACATATGGTGCATCACAGATGCATATTAATGTCAGCAATTGATTATTCACTATAGTTCAGAGAAACGACCATTCCTCAACTCTTATACTAAATCAATCGAGAAATGAAAGTATGTGCGGTCGTTTTGCCCTACTCACTAATGCGGAGGTCCTTATTGAGAGGTTTGGTGTAGAAACGGTGATTAAGAGACCTGAACCCAGATACAACATATCACCAACCTCCAATGTTGCAGTAGTTGTCCAGAGAGAGAGCAAGCAGCTAACTGAGATGAGGTGGGGACTCATTCCTTCTTGGGCAAAGGATGTTAGTATCGGAAACCGTATGATTAATGCACGAGCGGAAACAGTTGCGGAGAAACCCTCTTTCAGGAGTGCTTTTAAAAAACGCAGATGTCTGATACTGGCAGATGGGTTCTATGAATGGCAAAAGGTAGGGAAGCTAAAGGTCCCCACACACATTAGAATGAAGACTCGAGAGCCCTTTGCTTTTGCAGGACTGTACGAGTACTGGAAGACAAAATCGGGAAAAATGCTGGAAAGCTGTTCTATTATCACTACCACTCCAAATGAGCTTATGAGTACGATTCACCACAGGATGCCTGTAATTTTGAATTCAGAAAATGAAGCTGCATGGCTAGATCCAGATAATCAAAATGTGTCAGAACTTCTGTCGATGCTCCAACCCTATAATCCAAATCAGATGGAAGCCTATGAAGTTTCAGACTTTGTGAACTCTCCTGGAAATCAGGGACCTCTTTGTATCAAACCCATAGATAATTCAACACCTGAATTGCTAGAGAGAATGAGTACACCTAGTGGGAGTGCTTAAGTAACGCGACACACAATGTAAAGACATGGCACATCCAGAAGTGATGAGAGAGAAGGATGGAAGAGCACCTCACATCCATCTAAAGGAAGATGAGATAGCCCCGTATGTTTTGCTACCGGGGTCTCCCGAACGTGCAAGACTGACCGCTTCAATGTTTGATGAGGCTAAGGAGAAGGCATTTCATAGAGAGTATCTATCCTTCACTGGCAGGTATCAGGGGGTTGATGTCACAGTGATGTCAACAGGTATGGGAGTCTTTTCTGCTGTGACTGCAGTGGAGGAGCTTGCTGATATTGGGGCCGACACCTTCATTCGGATTGGGTCGTGTGCAACCTACCAAGAGGAGATTGCTCTTGGAGACAATATCATCGCTACAGGTTGTATAAGGGACGAGGGCTGTACACTGGAGTTTGCTCCACTTTCATTCCCAGCAGTCCCAGACCTCGAGGTTCTGACTGGTCTTATAGAGTCAGCAGAGAAAATTGGAGCAACATATCACACGGGAGTTGTCAGGACCTGTGAGAACTTCTATCTAAGAGCGCGCTCACCAAAACTGAATGAACAATATGCTAAGCTAGGTGCAGTTGCACTTGAGATGGAGCTATCAGCTATCCTGATGGCTGCGATTGATTTGGGGAAAAGAGCTGGCGGGATATTGACTGTAGGCTCAAATCTTGTGACCACAGAGAATCGATATCGGGGGCAGCGGGTTGCTGAGTTTGAGGTTGGCGAGAAAAACATGATCAGAATCGCTCTTGAAACAATCAAGCGATTAGATTCTAGTTGAAACCCTCTGAATCATATGAAACGTTGCATCATCTGTTCAGTTAGACTATCGATATTCCGGGGATTGACATTATTTTCTGCCATTATTTGACTGACCCTCGACCTCCTAGGTTTGTCGCTTAGATCATCCAGACTTGTGAAAGCTCCTAGTCGTCTACCAAACCGATACAGTAGCTGTTCGTTCTCATCCAAATCGAGAAACCGTTGTAGGATTGAAAGCAGATGGTTCTCGTCCTCAGGCAGTTGTCCTTTGAGGTCCGCAAAGAGATTCAGAATATGGTCACTCACAAGGTAGCTTGAGATGCCCTTGAGATTATCGATGAAGATGTGAAGCTCTCGAACTATTTCGACATCGTTGCATTGGTCAAATTGGCCAGAAGTCAATAATTCGTACAAAGGAGCTCGAATCGGAAAAGCCAACGGTCTCAACCGAATGAAATCAGGGTCTATCTTGTTCAAGGCGTCTGCTGATTCAACTGCATGCTCCTCAGATAGGCTTTTTCCCCCAAGACCGGGCATAAAGTACTCTGATAGCTCCATCCCAGCTTCCTTGACTTTCAATCCTGCTTTGATGTGGATATCCTTCGATGCACCCTTCCGCATCTTCTTGAGAACCTTATCAGAACCTGATTCTAGCCCGACATGAATACGTGTCAGACCAGCTTCCCGCAGTGTGGTGAGATCTTCAACAGACATCTTGTTGAGGGTCGAGGATCGCGCATAAGATGTGACCCTCTCGACGTTAGGGAAGTTGTTCTTCAGGTGAATCAGTATCTTTGTAAGATTTGAAGCTCCAATTGCTAAAGCATCTGCGTCTTGTAGGAACACTGACTTCATGTTGTGAATGTTCCAACGCATTGCAGAATCATACGCAAGTGGTTCTTCGATTAAAATGTCCTCAGTGGGGTTTTGAAGAAAATCAATGTATTGTCGAACATAATCTATATCGCGTTTAATGTGTTCGATTGGACGAACAGAAAATACAGATTCCTTGTAAACAGGACAGAATAGACAACGATTCCATTCACAGTTTCGAGTCACACGAATCAGAAGACTTGTCGCTTCGCTTGGAGGTCTGATAGGTCCCATCTCGTAGTGATAAAGCTCTTGTTTGTCAGGTTCCTCTCTAATCATGATAGAATAGGCTCCAAAATAGAGGAAGAGCTAGTGCTTTTCACTCTATCCGAATTCTTCCTACTCTTCTATGACAAGCCTCTCAGAAGTTTCTAGATACATTCGTAGAGTGTCCACATGAGACCGAAGCTGTGCAACACTACCGTCGTGGCCCAATGTGAATGAGCTTGGACCAATTCGTCTTCCGCGTTTGAATGCTGTGTAGAAACACGCCTCAATGCCCTTCGCACCTAATGAATGAGCTCGCTCACCCACAGTCATGATGAGGTCAAGATCTTCTTGTGACTCTATGCAGAGATAGTAAGCAGGGCGTAATGGATGAGAGATGTCAGTGAATTTCACAATACGAGACCCCTCAGGGAATTGTTTGTTGAGACAGGTGTTGCATCGCCAGTCACCGCCATCAGAGAATGAGTTGTACACAAAATGAACACCATCTGTAGACCCACACTTATCACAAGATTTTGACATTGCAATACCCCTTGCTTGTTCTCTATCAGGGGAAGATGTGGGAAAGCAAGAACTTGAGATGTTATGTTCTCTCAGTGATACAAACTAAATCGCGAAAAACATCCAAAATCAGGCCAAGAGTTTATATCCATTCAAGAAATTGCGACTCCAGTGATTTCTGTGGACTGGAGAGGCTAGCGATGCTGCCCAGAGGGGCCATCGTAGGATGAAATTGGGTTTTGCCACACAAGAAAGGCCGTGGCGGCCAGAAGAAAATCAGAGTTCGTGAAATGGGTAGCAGGATCTATCCTCACAGGATGGACCGCTGTACTGTCAACCTTGCTCCCAAGTGCAAGGGCTGGGTAAATGCTAACACCATGCCCGCTCCTGGCATTTGCAAACGCTGCTGGCAGGTCATGAACGCTCGTAAATGAACAAACAGGGGGACTCTCCCCCGACTATTCTTTTTCCACTATGCAGGAATATAGATCCATTGCCGCATGTCTTGAAGGCAAGGTATTCTGCGAATCAGATTCTTCTTTAGCAGTTTCCGAAGGGCGTATCTCACGGTACGAGGTGCGAATTGTACTTCTCCTAAGAGCTGCTTGGGCGTAACGCCATTCTTTCCCTGCGACCTCAAGATGTTTAGGACAATCTCCTGACTCTTGGTCAACTTGGATGCTTTTACTAGCAGCTCATACTCTTCCTTGTTCATCATTGGTAAAAACACCAACTATATAGTTGCGCGTTTGAAATAACTTGTATTTAACATTTTCTACAAAGAGATTAGGAAAAATTAACCCTGTTAATCAGTATAAATGCGGATCCAAAAATCCGCTATTCTGAAAAATTCGTTAATACAACTAAATCGTGTTTCTAGAGTCCAGGTATTTTCGTTCGTTCATAAATGCGGTTCAATATAACTGTGATAACGGATATTAGAACTAGGAATACAATTGCCGATACAGCATACATCGCTAGTGATTGAAATGTTCTTGATACCACATATTTCGTCATGGAAAAGAATTCAGGAACTCCGATGAAATATGCAACAGTCGTATACTTGGGAAGATAGACAGCTTCATTTGACCATGCAGGGATTGCGCGTCTGAGACTCTGAGGAAGTGATACATATCTGATCTCTTGACGCTTTGTCATCCCTATTGATTGAGCTGCGAGTGTCTGTCCTGCGGAAAGTGAAGCCATGGAGCCTCGGAAAAACTCTGCCTGGTACGCTCCACTGTTTAGACCAAGAGTAAGTGCGCATAGGAGAATCTCAGTGTTTAGAATGGTTCTTGGAGTTCCAGCAATATCTGGAGCGGTGATCCGCCAAGCGATATCAAATGGAGGAAGCCCTTGTGCCTCTAGCCAAGCATTCACTGCAAATGGAAGAACCCATACTGCGAGAATCTGAGCCAGCAGAGGTGTTCCTCTCATAAACTCGATGAATGCTGTACATATTCTAGATATGACCGGTCCACCATAATGTCGACCAACAGCCAGAAGTATACCAAGACCTAGGCCAAAGAATAGTGCAAAGAAATACAATCCCATAGACATAACGAAACCATGGACCAATTCAGGCAAGTACTGTGCAATTCTGTCAAGCTGAAGCAGTCCGAAGAGCAGATTAAATACCTGGTTCGTCAGAAGTATTCCTCCACCGTTCTTATTCGCCGTATAAGACCTCCAACTTATGGAGGAAGTCGATTGCTCGCTTGGATTGAGGGTCTGTAAAGAAGTGTTGAGGAGTACCAGTTTCCACAATGACACCGTCATCCATGAAGATCATCTCATCTGATACAGCACGAGCAAATCCCATCTCATGTGTCACCACAATCATTGTTGTGCCCTCTTTAGCAATATCAAGCATTACTTGGAGAACCTCTCCGATGAGCTCTGGGTCAAGAGCGGATGTGGGTTCATCAAATAGAATGACGTCAGGGTCCATAGCAATGGACCTAGCAATCCCAACTCGCTGTTGTTGACCCCCGCTCAGCTGAGCTGGATAGTGATGACTCCAAGCTCCCATTCGGACATGCTCGAGAGCTTTGTGTGCTATCTCTTCAGCCTCCTCCTTCGTCTTGCCAAGCACAAGCCTGGGTCCTATGCTCACATTATCGATTGCCTTCAAGTGAGCGAAGAGATTGAAGTGCTGAAAGACGAAACCAATTCTCGATCTCATTTTACTCAGGTCTGCTTTTGGATCCATCAGGCTCTCTCCACGAAGGAGCACCTCGCCCTTATCAGGAGGCGTTAGCATGTTGATTACTCTAAGCAGTGTGCTCTTTCCAGACCCACTTGGTCCGAAAACGACCTTCACCTCTCCCTCGCTAACGTCGAAGGATATACCCTTCAATACCTGAAGATCATCATATGCTTTCCATATATCTCGTACTGAAATAACAACCATTATCGTCCACCTCCAAGTCCAAGTTTTCTGAGCCTCACAGTCGAACTCTCTCCGACGTATCTTGTGACAGGATATGTGAAGACAAAGTAGATTATCGTGATAACTAGTATTATCCCAAGAAAGAGCGCGGGATATGCAGTCATATACGCTGTAGCATGATACAGAATTTCAGTCACGCCAATGGCACTCGCCAGGGATGAGTCCTTTATGACAACCGCATACTCATTGGTCCATCCGGGAAGTGACAACCGGAATGCCTGAGGTAGGATAATATGTCGTGTAGCCGTCATGTCAGTCATTCCCATTGACTGAGCAGCCTGCATCTGACCAGGGTCAACTGACATTATTGCTCCTCGGAATATCTCAGATTGATATGCTGCACTTCTAAGCGCTAGTGAAAACACAGCTGCTGTGAATACGGCGCCTCCCAATGAACCAGTCCACATAAACAAAGACAACAAGGCAGCTCCAAAAATGAAAAGAAGGACAAGTAATGGAATTGCTCTGAATACCATTTCATATCCCCTAGCAAAATACTTCAATTCGGGAGGTCCGTAGACGCGCATCAAAGCAAGTGCAGTCCCAACTACAAAACCAATTGCCAAAGAAATAAGGGTGAGAGCAAGAGTCATCGAGAGTCCTCTAAGGGCAATCGAATATAGAATGTCTAGAAGATTCTGTGTCTCTTGCACTCAATTTCACCTTACCATTTAGCCAAACCATTTAGCTATTAGTTCATCAACGGTACCATCTGCATAGGCTTCAGCAATGGCGGCGTTACATGCTGCAGCAAGTCTATCGCTGCCATATCTGATGTAGAATGCTGTGGGTGGTGCAAGCACTGTGAAGATTGTCTTGACATCAAATGTTTGACTGTAGAGATCAAGGATGGGCTCATCGACATATATAGCGTCAAGAGTTCCTGCTTCAAGAGCTGTAAACATCGTTTCGACAACTGGATATCTGGTCAGTGTTGCCTCCATACCAGTAATGTCTGTTAGTTCCAGGTCCTCAACAGTACCAGTCTGAACCCCGACGTTCTGACCAACAAGATCTGCTAGTTCATCAATAGTGAGAGTTGAGTTAGCCATGGTCACTATGACCTCATTCGTTCGGATGTACCAGGTCAGTGATTGAAGAACTTCCAGCCGTTCAGCAGTGATGAAGGTTGCAGATGCAATCATATCGATTGTTCCAGCTTGACATGCACCAACTAGATTATCAAAGTCCATGTCAATCCATTCAGTAGTTACGCCTAGATAATCGGCTACCACATTTGCGAGATCAATATCAAACCCTTCTATTTCATTTGTGGTTGTATTGAATATCTCAAATGGAGGCCAATTTGTGTTAGTACCGACAATAATAGTCCCGCGGTTCTGAATCATGTCATAGTCGTCAATTGGAGCGATTAATGTTGGTGTAAAATAACCAATACCAAATCCAATGACTATGCCAATCACCAGGAAAGCTGCGAGTCTAACTTGTCCGCCTGATGACATTTTTTCATATTCCTCCTTCATGCGAATCCAATGATTCACCTACGTACGAAGGGGAAACTGACTGAAAAGGATTGTTGCCTATGCGAATGCGGATTGTCAAAGAGGTATATTTCCATGTTTCTTCGGAGGTCTGCCTTGACGTTTGCTCTCCAGCATGTCTAGGCCTTTGCAGATTAAGGCACGGGTTTCTCTTGGGAAGATGACCTTGTCCACATAACCAAGACCTGCTGCAACATATGGATTCGCAAACTTGTCACGATATTCTTTTACGAGTTGAGCTCTCTTCTTTGCCTTGTCCTTTGCCTTGGCAATCTCCTTGCGGAATATTATGTTGATGGCACCATCGGGTCCCATCACAGCAATCTCAGCTGTGGGCCAAGCATAGACCAAATCTGCTCCAATATGACGAGATGCCATAACGTCGAATGCTCCACCGTACCCCTTGCGAGTGATGATTGTGATCATGGGGACTGTAGCCTCAGCGAAGGCATAGAGGATCTTAGCTCCATGTCGGATGATTCCGCCGTACTCTTGTGCGGTTCCCGGAAGATATCCAGGAACATCCATGAACGTGATGATTGGAATGTTGAACGCATCGCAGAAGCGGACAAACCGAGCACACTTGTCAGAGGCATTGATATCAATTGTCCCCGCAAGGTGGGCAGGATTGTTTCCGACGATTCCCACCGACCGACCATCAAATCTGGCAAACCCAACAGTCATGTTCTGAGCCCAGAGTTCATGGACCTCGAAGAACTCACCATTGTCTGCTAGTTTTCGGACAACATCACGCATGTCATAGGGTTTGTTTGGATCATCTGGAACTAAATCATCAATTGACTCATCTACTTCATCAGGACTATGTCCGGTTTCGATTCTGGGGGCATCCTCAAGGTTGTTCTGGGGGATATAACTGAGAAGCGTCCTAATCTGGTCAAAGCACTCGTCCTCGTCCTCACTGGCAAAGTGTGAAACCCCACTGATTGAGGAGTGTGTCATCGCACCACCCAATTCCTCGAATGTGACCTCCTCACCTGTCACTGTCTTGATGACATCAGGTCCGGTAATGAACATGTGGGCAATCTCTTTTACCATCAAAGTGAAGTCAGTGACTGCTGGGCTATAGACTGCTCCTCCAGCACACGGTCCCATGATAGCGGAAATCTGAGGAATGACTCCACTTGAAAGAGTGTTCAGTCTGAAGATCTTGCAATAACTGACAAGTGACTTGATGCCCTCCTGCACTCTAGCCCCAGCACCTGCGTTGAGACCAATGAGTGGAGCACCAGCCTCCATAGCCAGTTCCATTATTTTGACAATTTTCTCGCCATACATCTCTGCAAGAGACCCGCCCCAGACGGTGAAGTCTTGGCTGAAGATGAAGATCTTCCGACCATTGATTGTTCCAAAGCCTGTAACAACACCATCACCAAGAATCTTCTTCTCATCCATACCAAAGCCTGTTTCTCGATGCACAACAAATTCGTCTACCTCAACAAATGAACCAGGATCGAGAAGCTTGTCAAGACGTTCACGAGCGGTCAGGCGACCCTTCTCATGCTCAATCTTGATGCGTTCTTCTCCACCACCGAGTTTGGCCTGTTCTCGTAGTTTAGTGAGTTCATCGAATTTGTCCTTGGTCATGTGTGTTCACCGACTCGTTAGGTCTTACTGATTGGTGTGAGACTGTTTTTTCAATCTTCTGATTGAGAGTGGATAGTCAAATGTGACACCTATTACTATCTAAGCACAAGCCTTTCGCGCAAAGAATCACATCACTGAATAGGTCTTTATGGTCTGTTATCTGACATAATAACATGGCGAGAAAGACATACAGAGATGCTCAGGGGTATCTACGCTTTATCGACTCTGGTAAGCTTGTACATAGGTGGAAAGCTGAGAGAAAGTTAGGTCGTAAACTACACCCTGGAGAAGTTGTCCATCATCAAAACAGAATCAAGACGGATAATCGTTATGGCAATCTCAGGATATTCAACTCTCGCAAAGCTCACCAAGCATTTCACATCAAGAGGGCATGGGAAAAAACTCGACGAAAGCGAACTCTAAAACGATGATACGAATGTGTTATTTTATCGTATTATTTAAATATCGTAATTATTCGATGATTGTAAATCAATTTCGATGATAATGTCGTGAAACGGATTCAGGTGTGTGAGTGGTGTCAACAGAACCAATGACTTCTGAAGAATCAACGATAGGAAAGGAACTACCAGCTAAGGAGCTAAGCACCTTTGAAAAATACCTACCAATATGGATCGCAATCTGTATGATTTTGGGAATAGTCCTTTCATTGACTGTCCCCGGAATAAGCGAAGCCATTGATTCATGGCAGTTTGCAGGAATATCTATCCCAATTGGTATCTGTCTTTTCCTAATGATGTATCCAGCGATGTTAAACATCCAAGCCTCTGAGCTAAAGAAACTCCGGAAAAATCCAAAACCAATCATCCTCACCTTGGTTTCAAATTGGATTGTCGCTCCCGTTGTTGGATTTACACTCGCGTGGACACTTCTTCCAGGAAACGAACAACTCATTGTTGCTGTAATTCTACTCTCTTCTAGTCCATGCACGGCGATGGTTTTGGTTTGGGGGTATCTTGCAGATGGAAATCAAGAGCAGAATGTGGTCAATACAACTCTTAACACAATTACAATTCTTGTCCTTTTCGCACCTTTAGTTGCTTTGTTTACAGGAATTTCTAATATTCCTATTAATCGTATACTCCTTGTAATCTCAGTGTTTGTGTTCATCGGAATACCTTTGGTATTGGGTGTAGTCACACGAAGAACACTAGTCAATTGGAAAGGAAAAGATTGGTTTGAAAACACGTATCGCCCAGCGGTGGGAAACTTAGCTCTTTTAGCTCTTCTGACAACTTTGATTGTGCTATTTTCATTGAATGGAATGGTGATGCTAGAAAATCCAGATTTGTTGGTGCTGGTGTCAATTCCACTCTTGCTTGGGTTCACGATAGTTGTGGGTTATAATCTACTAGCGACCCGTCTAGCCAGTTTGGCATATCGAGAAGCAACTATCACAGTTATTATCGGTTCATCCAGTCACTTTGAGATTGCTATAGCAACAGCAATCTCAATGTACGGAGTTGGTTCAATCGCAGCTCTTGGAACGACAATGGGGCTTTTCTGGGAGGTTCCAATAATGCTTGGTCTTGTCTACCTTGCCAAGTATTTGCGAAAGAGAGATTTCTGGAAAGGTGAACCTATGTAATGGAGAGTAATCAATCTGTCAACTAGCAGAATGGATGAATGGAGAATAGAATTTCATAAAGCATTGGGAAATCCAGTTCGATTGCAGATTGTGGACTTTCTTGCTGATGGCGAACAATGCCAGTGCGATATCTTTCCTAAGTTTGGACTTGCTCAGTCAACTGTTTCAGCATATCTTACGAAAATGGTGAAAGCAGGGATTCTGAGATATAGGAAGGATGGAACGCGTAAGTTGTATAGCATAGCAAGTCCAGAGATTATGACGATTATTGAAAAGATACGAAACATCGCAGACCGAGAGGCAACAAAATAGTCCACCGGGAGATTATGATTTCCCCTCCACTTCTGACTTCACATAGGAGATTTTTGCAAATGTTTCTTTATCTGAATGTTCATTGGCCTCTTGCACAGTCAACTCGCGGAGGTCCAATCCATATTTCTCGCATGCCCAGTCAATCCAGGTTTCTCTTGCTTCACGAGCAATGATGCTTGCAGCTGCGACAGCGATTTCATCCTCAGCCTTCGGCCGTTGCACAAGTTCTACCAAACTGAGATCGATTTTTAGTCTAAGGCGAGCTTCTGTCTTGACACGAGCAAACTGGTCAACCACTATCTTGATTGGTTCATCTCGTTTCCGGATGATTTCATAAACCTCGGAAATCACCTTAGTGTGTGCCCATGCTAACATATCGTTGAGATTCTTGCCTTCCCTTCGAAACTCCTCAATCTGAGAGTTGAATTTTTCAGGAGAGATAAGCACTGACTTTGCCTCTAGCGCATTCCTCCTAACAGTTTTTGAAAGTTCAGCTATTCTTACCACTGACAAGCTCTTGCTGTCCATTACACCAAGAGCCTGCATCATAGCAGTTTGTTCAGGAGTTAGCGCCACCGCGGCGACAGTCATTGGACCAAGCCACTCTCCTTTACCAGCCTCATCAGATCCAATAACCAAAGGTGACTGAATGTGGGGAGTCATTTCCAAAATTGCATTTTGGACTGCTGCAGTTGAGTAGGGCCCATTACTTGCAATCTTACCACTTGTATAACCTACAATTGCCTCCCCTGCGAACAATATACGGAATGCCTCGTATTCGTTCGTTTTCGGAAGATCAGACGCATCTCTGTTGTCAAGAAGCCTCCTGTGAAGCTCTTCTATCTGCATCGGGTCTATCTTGACAACATTGGGTTTCAAAAACACCTCTCCATGCTCAATCATATCATCTTGGTATTATGTCTTAAGGTGTGCATTTAGAATTTGGAAATCTCTGTACTGAGTACATTTGTTGAAGAGTCAATCATTAAAACAGAGTAGAATCCATTCATAACAGCTGGAACCACTACACATTTTGTGTCTTCAATCTTGAACTCATAGTGCCGGTGATAATGAGCGGATAGTGAAAGAGTAATTGGGTTTTCTTCGAGGAACTTTGTGATCCCCTTGCTTCCAGTTGAAACACCAATCGGAAATGCAGAAATTACCCCAGGCTCATAGGGAGGAACATGTGAGAGTAAAATCTGAATGGGCACATCCTTAATCTGATCATGGGCTATGGAGAGAATCTCGAATATTCTCTCCTCGGAGTGTTCAAAGGGGCTGACATATACATCGAGAGAAGAGTTGTCAGAATCAGACCATTCTTCGACCTTGAATCCCTCCTGTGTGTGAATGATTCCGAATGCATTCAAGGTTTCAATTGCACGTTCGTCGGGGGATATTCCTGATGTGTCTTCAGTCTTGAAGAACTCGCGAATATCGAATATGGTCCTAACGGTTTCTTGGATACCACCCACACCAAAGAAACCAATATCATCGATACTCCGTCCTTTGCAATGAAGGTTGATCCCAAGTTCATCAAGGAACTCACGTACTCTTGGAAGTGGTCCATTACCTGGAACACCAACCATCCAGTTGCTTGCTTCTTTGATCCTAGTGAGATTATCAATCGATACCTGTGTGACCTTTCTGAAAGTCATCAAATCACCCAGGAAGAGTACGCCATCCTTATCCGCTGCAAGGTGAAGCATCTTGTTCAAGTGAACCCAAGTGTCGTGAATATCAGCCAAGACAAGGAATTCCACTTATTCTCACTCCTAGGTTCGCAGGTGAGAAACATCACCTAGTAAAACTTTGACAAGACCATCATCAGTCGCGACTATAAGGGCTCCGTCTTCGCCAATGTCCTTAGCGACTCCGATAGTGGTCTTCCCTTCCTCATGAATTTGAACTCGTTCACCCAATGTAGAGCTTGCGTTTCGCCACTCATCAAGAACTTTTGTGAAGGAAGACTCACTGTCCACTATTTGAAGAAGTGCGTCAATTTCGTTCACAATAGAACAGAGGAGAGATTCAATCGAGGTTTCTTTTCCCAATTCATCAATGACTGATGTTGTTGGCCACTCAATGCCTGGGGGCATGTCTGACACTGGACAGTTTTGATTCACGCCAATCCCAATTATGATCCCCATGGTTTCATCATCATTAGACACCGC
>JBHLOX010000060.1:0-15869 GCA_048940045.1 Promethearchaeota archaeon | reverse complement strand
GGTTGACAGTTCATAAAGTGATGCGTTTCCACTGGCGTCGAGAGCTGACAACTCATCAACACCGTCATCATCAATATCGAAAGGTAAGGTGACCCTGATGTGTTGACCTGTAAATGTGTAACTGGGCCAATCACCAACATTCACAGTGTTTTTGTCTACTAGACAGACATAATTCGTTGGTACGTCAACCAGCCAACTTCGGTAGACCACTAGTAGTTGATCGCTTGAGTGTGTTGAATTCCTGTATACCTGGATACTGATTGGGTCGTCATAAGATGTTGCTCCTGGGGATGTATAATTGAAGGTCTTCAAATAAGTGACATTTTTGAGATGATACATATAGACTGCATTATCGTACCTCAATATAGCTAGCTGAGGATCAGAACCGAACATGTTGATCGGAACATAATCCACTACCGGTGTTGTTTCCTTAAGAGCTACATCAGTCCAAGTAGCAAAATTATCATCTGCTCTGATGAGGAACAACCCGGTGCTGTTCTCACCAACATAAGCTAGTTCGTCAACCTTGTCTCCATCATCATCCACAATAATCATTCCATGTTCTGGCTTTGCAGGATAGAGATCATACGAGGTATTCTTCCACGATGTGAATGTGTCACCATTGAAGGCCCATATCTTGACCTGGGTATAGTTACTACTAATGAGAATCGGATCCAGCACGTTGTCGCCATCAAACATACCTGTGTAAACCTCGAATCTCTCATCCGTTCTAGATTCTGTGAGTTTGAATTCACCAAGCATTGTGAAGTCGGTGCTGAAGACTCTCAGTGTAGTAGTTTTCAGTTCTATATCCGAAACGACACTGTATATGCGACTGTTTCCAAGTGAATCATTACCAAGTGCAAGAATATGTCTTTGAGCCTCGTCGAACGTGACATTATAAGGGACACCGGATGCGAGGTGACCTTCGACTGTCATTATATGAGGATTGGTGAAATTACCATATGAGAATGAATTCAGATATGGGTCTACGACTTCAATGTAATACTCATAGTTTCCAGCCTGTAAGTCTGTTTGAAAGAAGATGAATTTCCCATTTTGCGCCTCAGTCATATCATTCTCCAGATACCCACCTACAGCGAAATCTGCTGGACGAATGTAGACCTTCGCTTCCTTTACATACACCTCATCAGTAGCTGTTAGTTCTACCTTGAGATAGGGATCATAAATTGTTGGATGTGTTGGGTAGAGAGGATCAAGAGTCACTTGAGGCGGTTCTGTATCACTAAGGAGGACATTGATTTGCATATAGAGCGTAATTGCGTCACTTCTTCCATCATTATTGATGTCATACGAAAGAACCTGTTCAAAGGGTCCTGGGAGTCGTGGGTCTTCATAACCAGTTTCACCATTACTACCTCTCACCAAGGCAAATTGACCCGTTGGCCCCTCTAGGATCACATCAGTGAGATAATCCGAATCAAGGATGTCTGTCGCGAAGCCGCGTGAGGACATACTCACACACTCTTCCTGTGAAACCTTCATCATACGTCCATCGATTCCATTTACAAAAATCACAGGAGATCTCAGATTGGAAACTATAACTAGGTCATCCTGCGTGTCCATGTTGAACTTCCCCTTCTTCACATAGAATTCTCCCTGATTCTTAGGATCCCTTAATTCAAACCTCGGAGTGAGATTTGCGTTTATCCCAACCAAAACACTCTCTTGACCGTTTATGTCGAACATCGTTACAGCAAGATTGTCGAGGTCGCTACCATACTCAAATGATACCATGTCATAACCATCAACATGTGTAGCCGACTCAATGGGAAAAGGGTTGATAGACGTACAATCACCGAATATTGTGTCGACGACAACCTTGCTCATAGGGGTCCATGGGTCTGTAAGCCACATGACTGCAATCTCATCTCCCGCCACGATTGAGAAATCTCCTGTGCAAGCCTTCACAATCTCTTCTGTGCTAAATGTTAGGCTACCTATTATAGTGTCACTGCTAAGATTTTTTGTAACTAATCGAATCTTACTGTATACACCTACATCAATCAGAGTGTCGCCGTTGAAATCTCCAACGATGATCTCCATTGGGTCTGGAATAGAATCATAATTGTATTCAGTTGCTGAGCCACCTCCATCAAAATCCACAACAACAAGATTTGTGTTCGTGAGGTTTGACATCATAAACAGAAACTCAGTATACCCGTCCAAATCAACATCTGCACCAATTAGTGTTTGGAAGAACGGGTTTCCAATTCCAATATTCACCGAAGCATCAACCAAGTTTACTGGGTCTTTGAAACGAAGCGTATCATTGAAAATCCATGCAACCCCTCTACCATAAGTCGTGTTTCCTGCTGCAATCGAGGGGACATAATACGGCAAGTTGACTCCTATTAGGTTTGAGCTCGATTCATATCGCTTATCTGCCTCATTGTTCGAATTAGCGTAAGGGTGATTAGTACCATCTGTCACACACATGGGCATAAATAGCAAAATCACCACAACAAGCGGTAGTCCTATTTGGAGCAATTCTCTCTGGTTCTTAGTGAATGGTTTTACAGACGGTTTGAAGTTGCTCGCAGTTCGTTTTTTCATCATTTTAATCACGTCGAGTAGATTTGCGATTTTCCTCGTATCACGTATCCGGAGTATCATTCTCAAACACGGAATTTCACGTTTCAATAGATGTCTGAGTTTATTTGAGATTATTTTGCATGTAAATTGACTAAAAAGAGGACAAATTAACGAATTTTGAAAACATGCCTTTTGCTGAATCCTGCACCGTTTAATAGAAGTATACACAGGCTGTCATTACAGGTGATTTCAATGAAACCAACTGTAGTCGTGGTAGATAGTCATTCGTTCTCCCGTGCGCTTAATCATATTGAGGACATGGAAGACCTAAACACCTCTGAGAAGAGAACCATCATCAAGGTTGGAATCTATAATCCAAAAACAGGGATATGCACCACCGTGAAGACCCTACAGTCAATCATTGATTCCTTTGATAGGTCACCAGAGATTAGGGTAACAGAATCTGATAGTGGAGCTGGTCCCGGATTGAAGCGGTTGGAGATATGGAACGACTGCTATACTGATAGAGTAATTCCGTTCAATATTTCGGATGACAAGGACACAAAGGAAGTAGGTATTGCTGGGGAGAGCGTTCCATTTCCAAAGATCTTCTCACAACCTAGGACATTCATCAGTACACATGTTCCACGTAGATACGAGGATGCAGGACTCGAGGATCTCATGAATCTCGGGTTTGTCATCAAGAATCTACTTGGTATGATCCCTGACGTCAAGAAGCACAGATTCCACAAAAAACTCACATCTGCGCTCCTGGACATCTATGAGGCCATCGGTGGAATTGACCT
The DNA here is from genome assembly GCA_048940045.1 of Promethearchaeota archaeon. Lineage (GTDB taxonomy): Archaea > Asgardarchaeota > Thorarchaeia > Thorarchaeales > Thorarchaeaceae > SMTZ1-45. The sequence goes on along the minus strand of JBHLOX010000060.1, from coordinate 12,507 downwards.
TGCGGTACTAGATGCGACTAGCTGCTACCTAGGCTATGGTAAGAAGAGAATCACTGTCAACCCGAATCTTCTCATTGTAGGTACTGATGCATTTGCAGTTGAAGCAGTTGGTGGTCATCTTGTCGGCTTCGATCCCAAAGAGATGCCCGTCTTACAAGAGGCTAGGAAGAGAGGTTTGGGTGAAACCAACCTCGACAGAATAAACATCATTGGAAACTTGGAATCTCAAAGAGAGATGGTAGTTGAGGCGTTCAAAGATTTAGCACAATAGTTCCAACAAACTCTGGAGGAACGAATAGTAAGAAGAAGATGGGATCCGATTCGGTGTGTGTGTTCGTGCTAACCATGTTAGCCAGCACGAGTATCGCGTGGTAGGAGGGAGATTGAAGATTTATAGAAATCGACGAATCGAATCCTATATTCGCCCGACAAGCAGTTATTAATAAACTTATTTTTGCCGGAATATTGCACAAAATTAATAGCTCCGTTATCTGTTGACTCACTGAAAAATAGTGTCCACTAATGCGAGGGGTGTGCCCACAGAGGGGCTAGTACCCCCACTCCTGCCCCAACCTCTGACGGTACCATCTCTGTCCTTTCTTAGTGAGAGAGTACTGTCCTCCTATGTCTGACACTAAGCCCATATTGAGCATGTTCTGAATGACACCAAACAATTTGTCGTCTGAGGCACCTGTTACTTTTTGAAGGCTGGAGAAGTCCATTTTCCCATTTCTCTTGAGATGTTGAGCAACATCGAACTTCCCAACAGATCTGGTTTCTGTGCGAATAATGATGTGTCCGCAGTTCGTGCAGAGAAGGTCTCCTTTGTGATCATCTCGAGCGACCTCCCTACTTCCACAGATGGGGCAGGTTGTCTTTGCGAATCTTAGTGAACGTCGATGTGACATGATTCCAATCAAGTTGACCTCCAATGATGCCTTGATAAAATTAACGAAGGCACTGTGGTTTGTTCACTGCTTCTCTGACACAAGGTCCCTGAAGAATGCCTCGTAGTCTATCTCGAAAGGCACACGGAGTCCTAATCGGACTCTCTTTTCAGTCTGATCAATCTCAATATACCCGAGATTCTGTAGTTCCCTGAAGTCCTCAATGACCCCTCTCAAGCTCTTTTTCCTAAACTCTTTCACTCTGTCGAAAGAAACCCACCCTCCCTCTTGATAGGCTAGAGTGATGACAATGAGAAGAGTCGCTGCTAACCTGTCTGGAAGCATAGAGTCTTGTTTCATCTTTGACTGATATATTGTGTCGACATAGAAAACGTTGCTAACTGGATTATGTTTGATTGTGAGACCTACAGGTTCTAATCTTGAATGAAGCTCACCCAATCTTCTGAATAGAATATCTCGACCCAAATCTTCAGGAAGGCCAAGAGCGTCGAGCATGTCTTCTACACCTGCTCCTATAGGGTCTCCTGACCTTGTTAGGAGCTTCATGAGAATAGCATATTCGTTCATTGAACACAGCACTCTCCCAAATTTATGAATTGTTTAAAGTCTGAGGGTTTCGGTTTATCAACCAAACAAAGCGCGCCAGGCTGTTTGTATAGTCACAATATGTGACTTCAATCTGTGACCCTCAAAAGTGGCTTTGCTATATATACTAAATCTGAGTGCTAATTCTTGTGAAATATCATGGCTCTAACAACTAACTCACGCAACACATCTTTGCTGAAGAACAAACAGGTTAAGGTTTCGACCTACGCTCTGACATACGCCTACACCTATCGGAGGTAATCGAATGGCACTTGCCAAGTTTGAAGACACATCTCGTGCTTGGAGGAAACCCCGTAGAGTCGTATCAACCGAGGCTGTAGCTAGGACTTTTTTCAGGAGATAACCAACTTGACTGAAATTGAAATAAACGAAGAATCAACAGGATTCAGGGCAGTCCTGGCTCACCGTGACTTCACACTACTGTGGTCAGGCCAACTAGTATCAAACATCGGCACAGCAATCGCTTCACTGGCATTGATGTTCTATGCCTTTGACTTGACCGGATCTGCCATGGCGATGGCTATTCTTGCTATTGCTCAGACATTGCCAGTTGTTGCTTTTGCAGGACCCATTGGAGTGTACATCGACCAGTGGAATCGTAAGAATATCATGGTGGTTTCTGATGTTGTACGGGCAATCACAATTCTCCTCGTTCCTCTAACAGCATATTTCCCTCCTTTCGTGCCCACAATCTATTGGGTCTACATTCTCACATTTCTCTACGCAACTGCTAATGCATGGTTCTTCCCCGCAAGGAGTGCATCAATTCCCAATCTCGTTGAAGGTGACGAGTTAGTCGCAGCCAACTCCTTATCTCAGATGACATTTCAGGTCGTACAGTTAATTGTCCCTCCGGTTGGCGGAATCCTCGTTGCACTCCTTGCCCCAGATTACTTCCTTGCATTTGCCATAAATTCTGTAACATTCATCCTCTCTGCTTTTGCACTCCGAAGTATAATCACTAATCTCACTCCTAGCCGCGATGTTGAAGACAAGGAGTCATTGATGATTCAGATTAAGCAAGGTGCTCGATATGTCATTGGCAATTCTATTCTCTCATTCCTCTTCGTGTTCGCCATGCTTCTTGCTGTTTCATCAGGTATCCTTAATGCTCTCTTTATGCCATACCTCGAAGGTGAGCTATCATTAGGTTCATCCCAGATCGGTCTTATCCTGAGCGCGGGGGCTGCATCTGGAGCTGCCACTGCCATATACTTCAGTCGCAAGAAGGAGCTTGACAGACCTCTCTATCTCGTAGCAGGAGCTGGTTTCCTTGCCGGAGTTGCAGTCTTTGCACTTTTCTTAGCATTTGATTTAATGACAGTCATGTTGTCTTGGGCTATGATTGGTGCAGTGGATGTTATCCTCAATATACCCCTTACAGTTCTCATGCAGCAACTAGTGGAAGATGAACTGCGGGGTCGTGTTTTCGCGCTTCTTAATGTGGCATTCACCGCCATTCAAGTAGTTGGAATGGGGATTGGTGGAGTCTGGGCTGAGGTTGCTGCATCGACTGGTCCACCAGTTATCAGCGCTGGTGTTGCTCTTGTCCTTGTTTCACTATTAGGATTCGTTGTGATTGCCAAACTCAATCTTCATGCTGGGTTATCAAGACCCGCAAGTGAAGAGTCAGAAATTTCACAAGAACTAGTTGTTGAGGTTCCTGCTTGATCAATCAAGCAGGCCTCCTTTTTTTATGTTGAATCAATCTCTGAAACAGATGGTTTCCAGACTTCACGAGAATCTGGGTCATAGTGTAATCGACCCTTTGAAACAAGTATGACCACATAGAGAAAGTGCTTCAGAAACAGATCAAACTCCTCATTCATAACAAGATCATCGAATTTCGTGCGTTTGTTCTCTTTGATAGTTTCAAGGAATCTTTCCAAGTCCTCGAGGAAGACTGAGTCCTCAGTTTCAATTGCATATCCATTGGGCAAGGTTGTAGTCTTGGGAATCGGGTCCTCAATCGGCTCCCGTGACATTGCGTCAATAAGCGTGACAACCCTATTGAGGGCATCTCCAAGGGAATCATGCTCGATGCGTCCAATGATTACTGGTTGTTTAGATGCTGCTAGCTTTGCGATATTCCTCATCGAAAGCTCCTTTAGTCGGTTGACATAGATCTCTGGAGCTGCTAGAATTCGGGCAAGTTCTTGAACTCGGTCAACCTTTGTGCTAAGAATCTCATTCAGCATTTCATCAATGTCAATCTTGCTGTCGATTTTTGCCGCTAAATCTTGAAGGTCTTTGTATGCTTGAGTCAGTCTGAGTTCGAGTGGATCGATTTCGCCAGAACGAACAGCTTGCACCATGTTGAAAACATGTTGGGCAAGACTCTCGTTTTCACTCATGACTCTGCACTCTCTATTGGGCTCTGAATTTGGGACTCTCAATTATCACCGATGGTTCAACACCATTAGGAGAAACCACTCCCAGTATCTTGTCTGCATGTTTCAGTAGATGTGTGCTTTTTGCTGGTGTGAGCAAAATGAACTGACTTCGTCTGGAGGCATCGTGAAAGAGACGACTGACCAACTCTGTGTTTGTTGCATCTAGGAACGTGTCGACCTCATCCATCACATATACTGGTGCTGGATTGAATCGTTGAAGGGCTAATATTAAACCAATAGCAATAAGAGACCTCTCTCCGCCCGACCCTGCACTGATATCTCCAAAGCCCTCACTCTTTATTCTAGACTTGAACTCAACCCCATATTTCCCTTCTCTCTGAGCAAGTTTGAATCTTACACTTCCTGGAAACTGGACTCGTCCCAGGACTTCATTGACACCTTTCTCTACCCTACGAAGCGTTTCATTCATTCCATTATGGTACTGCTCTCTGATGCTACGAACTGCAGATTCTGCCGCTTCAAGTTCCTCACCCAACTCAGCAACACGTTTCACGAGTTCTCCAAGTCTACCTTTCAACTGGTTCTCTGTATGTGCAATAGTTTCTGAAACATCCTGGTAGTCATCAAGAATGTGTCGAAGTTTTACTAGTTCACTCCTTACTACATCGATGGCTCGAATACTATCAGGTCTACTCTTCCCATGTAATTCCTGCTCAATCAACTCTAGATCATATTCCAGATTCGTCAGCTGTCTCTTCGACTGCAGGACTTCAAGTCTGCGATTCTTTATGAGAAGATTGAGTTCAACGAGTCTTTCACTCAGTGTTCGAGTGGTGTTTCGAATCCCTGCTAGTTCCTCCTTGATTCCATTTTGTCTACTCTTAGTTTCTTCTATACTTTCGCGCATAATCTCTATCTTCTCAAGAGTAGAAGATGCTGCATCTTTCGACTGCTTGATTTCTTCACGTAAATCAATAAGACTGTCAGAAAGTATAGTGATACTCTCTCTGACTCTCTTGAGTTCTTGTCTTTTGAGTTCTTCATCCTTCTCAGAAGCATATGCCTTCGTATCCACTTTGGTCAGTTCACTCTGAAGACGTCGATGCTTTGTTCTGATTGCCGATTCCTGTCCTACCAATCGACTCCGCTCAGGGGGTTGTGTACTATCCAGTTTTCTGAGGTCTCTCTCTGACTTCCCATAGTCCTTTTGCAGAGTCTTCACTTCATCATCGATATTCACAATTCGCTCCTCAAGCTCTGGAATACTCTCATTGAGCTTCCGTCGACGTTCCCATGTGGAGCCCCAACGAGTCATCTGGCTGATTAGTTCCAATGTTTCTTCTCTCTCATTTGAGAGCATTTCCAGCCTTGTCATAATGTCTGTTACTCGTTTCCGTTCTATTATGAGATCCTTCTCCATCTTTTCTAATCGTGTCTGTAGTGGAGCTGTGGAAACCATCCCTGTGGGTTCACTCTTAGGATGACTGATGATTTTTGCATCACTTGGAATTGTAATAGAACCATCACGAGTGACAACTCTGAGGTTTTTCTTATTCGCAAGTCGTGTTGCTGTTTGAGGATTCTTAACCAGAAGGAAATTACCGAACACTCTCCCTAGGAGCGACTGAATCTCCTCGTCTGCTGAAAGCTTGTCCCAGAGCCAGCCATCAACTCCTGCTGACTGGGGGAGCTCTGGCCGCTCTTGTTCATCATCCTCTTTTAGAAAGATGATTGGAGATGGTGCTTCCTCATTGTTTCGTAGCTTGAGCAGGAGTTGAAAATCGGAGTATTCGGTTGTCACAAATGCCAATGGGAGGTTCTCTGAGAGGACTCCTTCCACTGCTGCTGATATCTCATCATCTGCAGTGAACAGACTGATGAGTGGTCCCTTCACGGACTCTAGCTTGTGCTCTGAGATCGCTTCACTAAGATTTCTTACAGATTCAGGAATACGCTTCGATGTTTCAGAAAGCCTGACCTTGATATCATCAATCTCTTTCTGGAGTTGAGCTACCAGACTTGTTTTTCTGAAGCGTTCTTCATTGAGAGATGCAATCTCTCGCTCTAGTTGAGATTTCCTCCTTTCCAGTTCTTTTGCATCTGTTTCTTCAATCTTGTCCCATACATTCGACCATTTACTCTCTATTGCTTGAAGTTCAGCTTCTTCCACCTGGAGTCTTTCACGAAGGCTTCTCATGAGAACGTCCTTGCCCTCAATCTCTGCTTGGAGTGCTTTATAGTGACCGTGTGCTTCTGCTCTCTTGGTATTCCATTCTGCAAAGGCCGCTAGTTCATCCTGGATTCTTGTACGCTCTTCCTCCAACTCTTTGATTTCTTCACGCAGGACTTTTTGTTGATCCATATATTGCTCTCGAGCAGCTGATAATCTTTCTAGATCTTCCTTCAGTTTCTGCTCTTTTCGTGTTTCGGATTTGACATTGTTTTCAAGCTGTCGCAGTTCTAAAACCTGCTTCTTGGAATCCCCTTCTAGCTTGGCTAGGTTCCTCTCCTCTTCATCTATCTTAGCATCAATTCTCCCTATTTCTGTCTGCAGCCCTGACAACTGGACTTCGAGTTCTGTGCTGAATGATTCTTGTTCTGAAATCTGTCCTTCTATCGTATTCTGCTCTTCTAATATGCTTACTAAACCTGATTCTTTTGTTTCAATCTCATTCTTTGTCTGTTGGATTCTGTAATTCAGGTCATCATAGCTGGCCCATTTGAGCTCCTGTTCCAGCACACGCTCCTGGTCCTGCAGAGCCCTCTTCTTCTCAAGACGAGAGATATCATGTTGGAGTAGTTCAAGCTCTCGCTCAACGGTCTTGGACTCAGCAAGTGCCGCATCGAGTTTCTGACTGCTCTGACTGACCTCGGTTTCCTGCAGACCAATCCTGTCCCGGAGCACATCAAGTCCAGTCCCCTCCTCCACCAGTCGTCTAACCTCGAATGGGTCCATCTCTTTTATTGCATTAATTCTCTCTTGTGGCATGAAGACTAGGGGATTGTCGGTTTCAAGCCCCAGAGCACTTATCATCTGTTTGTGCTCTGCAGCCTTTACTCGACGACCATCTGAATATGCTCGAGGGATGCCATCTCTATCAATCCTCCTCAGGAACTTGCGGCTCTGACCATTCACTTTGACAGAGATTTCAACCTCTGCAACGCTTGCACCGTGTCGGATGAAGTCACTCCATTTGCTATATCGATTCTCCCTTTGATTTGAACCAAGTGCAAATTTCAATGCGTGGAAGATTGAAGTTTTTCCAGAACCATTTGGTCCTGCAAGTACAGTAAGACCCTTGTCGAAGTCGACTGTTCCTGTATAGAAGGACAGGAAATTGCCCAACCTTACTGACTCGATATTTACCTTGGTTTCACTCATCTACTGTCTTCCCATTATTCTATGAAGTCTATCGCTGCTCTTTTTAGCTCTTAGAAGACGCGTTAGCCTGTCTTCAGCGGATCCAATAAGGAGGAAAGGATGTCGACTTAGAAACTCACGGTCTTTGACCGATAAGGGTAACCCCTCGTTTAAGACCTCTATCACTCGCTGAGTTTCAGAATAATCCTCACCAACTGCCATCAAGTATAACTGATCCAGAAATTCGTCTGGATATTCCTCACTCAGCTTGGTTAGCTCAGGTTGTCGAGTGCCCCTAGTTTTCCTAATAACTGAGTCAAGAAACCTTGAATCACCGAAAGCAGCCACTCTACTCTGTTCAACGAGTTCCTCAACCTTCTCCCTTGGCATTCCACCACCTTCATTAGCCTCCTGCATGTAAAGGCTCATTGCTAGGTGGTTCACATCTGAGAAACCCCAACCATCAGTCAGTTCCGCAATCATTGATACGTCTAGGTCGTCTCGATCTTTCAAAACTTGCTCAAGAACACGAATCCGGTCATCAATGGAGGTTCCCTCCACAATATATGTTCTATCGAATAATGAGAGTAGCTCTCTATCTACTTGGTCGGGTCTTGTTGTGGCTGCAACGGTTATCACTTCTTCCCCACTCCAACCGGTATTCTTGATCTCATCCTGGAGTACGATAGATTGGACTGAGTTTCTCGGAGCAATTGCCTCCATCTTCTCCATGTAGAGTAATGAGGGAGAATTTCTACGAGCGAACTCAAACCCTTCTCTTAGTGCTTCTTTTCCCCTTTTGGTCTCGTCAAGAACTCTTTCCAATTTGAAGCGGATTATCTTGATTGGCACCTCCCGTGCTAGAAAGTGAGGAAATGCACCAAAATCAGTTCCAGGTGGTCCTATGAGAAGACCCCGCCCTCCAAACTCCAATCCACTGGCAGTCATTTTGGCTTTTAGAACATCATAGCGTCGAATTAATTGAAGATACTCCATTGCGAAGTTTACTACAGAATATTGACTCACGCGCTCTACTGGTACTTGTTCAGGAGTGGTGAGAGTCACTGTTTCAATGAATTCTCTATCTTCGCCCAACTTTCAACCCCACTGACTGCTGGCTTCTCGGTCGTTCGCCCGAAGGCATATTATGTCTTCGAACAAGGTATAGTTTCGCGCCGTTCGAAAATATTTAGATGTGTTCTTTATATCCCCGATCTGTTTGAATTCGGACTCTCCTTCGATTAAACCTTCTTTGATAGGTAGATAGTAACCAAATCGGAATGGCAATCACTAGCCAGATTATCGAATCTCCCAATGTTGCTAGGATGAAGTTTGAACCGCCAGGATCCAACCAGAGGTGTCCAAGGGACATCATCTTTACCAGTGGAAAGATTAGCAAAAATCCAAAGAGTCTTTGGAGCCATGCTGCATCCACACCGGATGCATACTTTGTGCCAATTGGTCCTCCAATTACCATCCCTAAACCCATTGCTAGTCCATAATACAAGAAAACGGTGAATCCTTCAGTTGGGGCTAAAGCTAGGTAGTTAAAGAGTGAACCTGCGGTTGATGTATAAATCATGATGTACATTGATGTTGCCGCGGCTTTGAGCATTGGGAAATCGAGTATAATGCAGAGTACAGGAACAATAATCGTTCCCCCACCTAGACCAAGTAGCCCTGCTGAAATCCCTGCCAGAAATATCGCAATGATGAAACCCGCACGCCGTACCGGACTCAATTGGGAAAAGCTTCTCAGCTTCTTCTGACCATTGGTGTGTTCCTTGTCATCTGTCATAGCGAATAGCATCTTCACAGCCACTGGAAATAGTATGATTCCAAATACAAGCCGCAGAAGGTGTGCATGTGCCACAATAGTCCTTAGAGTTATGCCCATATAGCTGCCAGGAATGGTAGCAACCACGGCTAGAGAACCAATCCGCAATTCAATTAGCTCTTTATCTAGTCTATAATATCCTATTGAACTGACAATCGCGACAAACAACGCTGATAGTAGAGATATTGCAGCCGCAAGTTCAGCTGCAACTGCGAACATGATAATGAGGATTGGTGTTTTAAACGCGCCACCACTAATTCCTGTCATAGCTGCAAGGATTCCGATTCCAACTGAGAACAAAACAATAAGAGAGAATTCAAAAATCAGTAGTTCCACAGAGATCAGTCCAATCCTATTTTACTTCAATTGCCCACATCAAGTGCCTCCCCTACGCTTAATGGGTTCCTATTGTATCTTGCTGCATCACTAGATTTCCTTTTTTTTCATAACAATCGCGCCGTTCGGTGCTAGGTTCATAACGGTTAAGACAGACTATAACTCGTGGTAGGTGGTTCCAATGAGTCAGAGTGAGAAACTTCGAGAGCTTGTCCTGAATGTAATGTCCACAGTTGAGAGTAGGGGTCTCTTCGTTCACTCGTCAGACCTTGAAATCAAGTACATAGATTCTAGCTCCAAAAAGAGGTCGGTGAAGACAACTAGATTCCCATTGATTGTGTCGTCGTGCGTCCTCAACGCCCTCGCTCCTAGGTCCGCTATGCTTTTAGTGGGTGGTCACGGTGGTGGAAAAACCACACTTGTCAAACTGTTAGGGAGAATGATGACAGGGAGGTCTCTTAACGAGATAGAAGATGGTATTCTCCGAGGTCATCCACAGCTTACAGAAGAGAAGATGGTTGCCACGCTAAAACCAGGACCCTTAATGAAGGAGGGCGTCGAGGTGGTTGTGTGGCGTCGGTTTGTCACTGATTTCTGGAAAATAATCGATGAGGTCAACCGGCTGACTCCACATGCTCAGAATATTCTACTTTCTCTTTTAGCTGAAGGAGAGGTGAAGTATTACGATGAAATCAAGCGGTGCGAGGAGTACTGTCTATTTGCAACTCTAAACCCTGCTGACGCAGGAACCTTCGACATCGGTCCTCCCTTCTTAGATAGATTCGGACTAGCAGTTCCAATAACAATGCCTACAGTAAATGATTTGGAACTCATTCTTGCGGCTCGTGATGAACGTCTCTTTGGTTTTGACGAACTCTGGCAGGTTCCTGCAATACTCACCGAAGAGAACTTGTTGACTATCTGGAATCTGGCTGACAAGGTACATGTTTCCTCGGAAGCGTCCGAGTTCATGCGCTCATTAGTTCGGGAGTTTGGCGCATGTATCCGTGCTGATAAGAGTCAGTCATCAGGTCTAACAGTTGAAACTGGTCTCTGTGATGGATGTCACTTCAACACGACGAAAAGTGTCTGCAATAAGGTGATAATTCCACTAAGTGTGCGTGCAGCCAAAGACCTTAACAGGTACTCTAAAGCAGCTGCTTGGCTTGTAGGAGCGCATGAAGTGAGTGTAGAGATAGTGAAATCCCTCGCTCCCCTAGTCTTCTGGCATCGTACTCGACTCGCGAGAGATGAACTTGAACGTTCACCCTACTATGGCGATGTCTATGCTTATACGAAACATCTTGTTGAGCTGGCTGCATCTAGATTCGCTCAACGTGCTCCTGTGATAGATCTCATGGAAAAGCTGAAACAAGGTAAAGATACGAAAGACGCCATAAATGAACTCAAGGAGATGGGAAAGAGTGATCTACTTGTTCAACTAGACTACACTGCATTTGCTAAGGAACTGAGAAAATCTGGATATACAAAGACGGTGAAGAGTATAGAAAAGGGAATCAAGGACCGAGATGTTGAAGGATTGACCAATATATATGACAACTTACTCCTAGATACTGAATTCCCCAATCGTAGTATGCTTCTCAAGCGGGTGTCGGATGCTCTTCATAGACTAACTCTAACTCAGTTCGCTATCACGTTTGAACAGTGGCAAGATCTCTGGACAACAATCAGCCTGCAATATCCAAAATTAACCAGTATTCTGAAAGAAACTCTCTCACCCCCAAAGAGAAAGATAGTGAGGACTGATGGTCTTACTGTTGTCATCTACACTACCGGAAACTCTCCAGACTCTTCAGTGTTTCTTGAAATCTCTGGAGGTTCCGACGCGCTGAAACTGAAGAAAGAGATTGAGCAACAAATAGGGAGATAGTATTCATTGTCGAGAGTTTCTGCAAAATCACCTCGTGACCATGGATTATTGGTTGCGGCCCAACGAGCATGGCAGCTTGCTCTCATTGATTTTTACCACCCTCCCCTACCTGAGCCAGAAATTGAGAATGTTATTGAGGCAACCAGTTTCTTCTACATAGACTCTGAAAATTGGACAGTTCATCTAAATGTTGCAGGTGTTCCTCTTCATATGGATGCAAACGAAGCTGAGCCTTATCTGAGGTCAGTTTGTCACCATGAAATCCAACACTACCTTCTGTGTCCCTACGATGGAGTGACTAATGGACTGATGTTTGCTTCAGCAAGGAAGAAAGTCAATGATGCCACAGCGATGTTTGTGTGCAATATGTTTGCCGACCTAGTTGTTGACTCCAAACTTCTGAAGCAGTATCCTGCTTTGACTCATGGTCGGATTAATGAATCAATTCATGATTCTGCTATGAGAGTGAAGGAGCATAGCCTTCTCTGGACTTTGATTGTAGCCTCTTATCGTGTCATGTGGGGCTTCCCGGTTCCTGCATTGGCCAAGATTGACGACGCAACCTCTGAAACGGCAGCCGCTATTGTGGAAATTGCTCGTAAATCTATTGATAGTGAGAAAAAATGGCCAAAAGCATGTGAGAAGATTGCAGAGATTATCGCCGATTGGATGCCTGAGGATGATGCTGAGCAGATGCCTGGTTGTAGTGGCATGAAGACAGGCAAAGAGGCAGAGAGTGATTCAGTAGCAGATGCTAACACCATCATAGTCCCTCTGGATGTCGATACGATTATGGGCAGTCCAATTGAGATAAGAAATGGTGACCTTGCTCGCAGGTGTATGCAGAAAGACTCTCCTGCTGATTTGGATGCTGAGATGGAAGGCTTAGCTGTGGAGGTTGAGCAGCGTGGAGGTAATCTAGAGGACCTAGAGGGAGTGTATCTCGCTGCTGGTTATGGCAGTCCTCGAAACAACTGGATACAATTTTGGTACAGAGCCAAGGCACGAGGACTATTGCGGTTTGATGTTGAAGAGAGAAAATTCTCTGGTCTTGCTCCATTGACTCCTCAAGTCTGGAGAATGGGCGACCCTATGGAAGAATTGGACATCGTACAGTCCCTTCAGGCATTTCCAGTCCTCATTCCGAACATGTCAACACGTAAATGGTTCAAGGTGACATCAGAGGGACTGGAGTATTCCAAGTCATTACCCGA
>JBHLOX010000208.1:0-3904 GCA_048940045.1 Promethearchaeota archaeon | reverse complement strand
ATCAGGAAAGTAGCATCCTGATAGAGGGATTTTATGATGGAATCAAACCATTGACAGATGTTGAACTTAAAGCAATAAAGAAGATTGACATGCGTGAAGAAGAGCTCAAAGAAGTTTACGGGATAGAGGAATATCTGAATGGTCTAACAGGGGACGAATTGAAGAAAGCCTACTATGGAAACCCCACTTGCAATATCTGCGGACTGACCAGTGGTTATCAGGGGAAGGGCTCAATGACCGTTCTTCCTGCGAGAGCATCATGCAAGATCGACTTTAGACTTGTTGAGGGGATGCATCCCGATGACATTCACAGGAAACTCAGAAAACATCTTGATGAGAAAGGATTCACAGATGTCAAGATTCCCTACTTAGAAGGATATCCAGCTGCTAAGACACCGGTTGACCATCCGTTCGTCAAAATTGTTGAAAAAGCAAACCAACGAGTATTTGGAGATTTGGTCGTTCATCCCACAAGTCCGGGATCTGGACCTCTATACCTCTTCAACAAGTATGTCCCAATGGTTTCTATAGGATGTGGAGACTATGAGTCAAAGGCACACTCACCTAATGAGAGCGTTGTGATTGAGAATTACCGGAAGTCTATGCATAGACTAGTTGCTGTCATGGATGAAATGAGTAAGTGGTAGGATTTGAGCTTTCCACCGCTTGCAACTATTATGGGAGCGGAGGTCTAATTGTGACATCTTTCTCCCATTCAACCTCATAGGAGTAGCTAATCTTTAGCTCAGATTCTGGTTCTATTTTGGTTTCCCACTCTATTACTCCCAACTCCATTTTCTTGAATGGAGGAGTTGGCTCAGATAGCTCAACTGTGATCTTCTCCGAGTTACTATGGGGAATGACATCGACAACCTTCAACATAATATCACGTTTGGCAAAGCTTTGTATCTCTAGGGAATACTTGTAACCTCGTTTCTTCTTACCCCTCGTGAGACCTGCCTTCTCTGTGTCTTTCTCAATGAGTTTTTTCTCAGCCTTCACATCATATGCAACTCTAGTTCCAAGTCTGAACTTCTCCCGAGGAGCCTGGAGGCCCAGGTATGTTTCACCAATGAAGTCGCCTGCAGCATAGACCTTTACATTACCAGGAAGTAAGACTGCATCACTATTGGTTATCTCATCTTGAGCAACAACTTCAGCCATTGCAGAGGCATTCCAGAAGTGCAATCTTCGTGAGTCAAATTCTTCAAGTGTTAGCGTCACCGGATGTGGATCATTGTCCGCAGGGATTGAAACCTCTCCTGGTACGCTGTAAACTGTGATTCCACCAAGAGTCTCAGTGGTTTCTGCGTAGTCCTCAATAATCTCAGGCATAGGTTCTTCCTCAACTTCCATAAGGGCATCTTCCAAGTCCTCGTCGTACGCCTTCTCTTTCTTCATCATCTCAGCAGGTGCAGCTGCAGCTTTTGTTGCCATCATTCCAAAGTCTCGTGGAGAATAGACATCTATATAGAATGGATTTGGTTCAACTGCTTCTATCGGTTTAGCAGAGGCTGTAGAAACAGTTAGTCCCACGTCCTCCCAGTCTTCGAGTGTCTGATTTCTGACAACTGCAATTCTCTTGACAAATGACTTGTCTTCTCCAAGGTCAATATCATATGTCGGTTGCCACGAAGCCATTCTGAGTTGATATGTGACCTCTAATTCAAGTTGTGTACTTTCTTTCACATCAAGACTCACGAACACCTCGTTGATGGTTTCAGTTCTTCTTTGACCCTGAATCCTGTTGATGTTATCATGAAGAGCAGTTATCTCAGCATCAATCCGCCGGAGCTCATCTTCAAGTTTTCGGATAATCTTCTTAGAATCACGAAGTATATCACTACCTGTCTTGTCCATCTTGGTCATCTGGTCCATTGAGGTTTCTCCAACCGAAAACCACTTTCCAAACTCTGAGCTGAACTGGCTCATTACAATGTTCATTCTTTCGCTTCTGGTCCTCTGAAGTTGTAATTTGTCTTCAATGGTTGCACGCTCTTTCTGGAAACCCTTGAGTTTGTCAAACAACTCTTTGGCATCGCCTTCTGGCTCGTAGGTTCTACTGACCTGTTTGACATCTATCCCACGAAGAACTGCTTGGCCTTTACCCTTTACTCGAAAGCTGTCAGGCTCTGCATATCGAGTAATGTCTGTTATTTTGACAGTCTGCTCTCCAGCGCTGAGCTCGGACTTTCCTTTCCTCACAATACGAGCACCATCCCGAAAGACTGTTACAGCTGCAATCTTTGTCTGAATCTCTTTCATCTTCTGACCTCCTTATGGCAATGGTGGACTAATCGTGATATCCTTCTCCCAGACTACTTCGTATTCGTAGTCTATGCTCTTTTTCTCATTGGGCTCAAGTTCTCTATGCCACTCAATCACTCCAAGTTCAAGACTCTTGGTAGCTAACTTGTCCCAATCGATCTTCACTTCAATCTGTGTGCTAACACTATGTGGAACTCGGTCAAACACATCAATCTCGATTTTCCTCTTCGAGAAGCTCTGAATCTCAAGTTTGTATTTGTAGGAGCGTCTGAGTTTTCCACGAAGTACTCCCGCTTTCTCCATCTCACGCTCAACAAGTTTCTTCTCTGCTTTTACATCATATGCTACTCGAGTGCCTACCTTGAACTCCTCTCTTGGGGAAATCTGACCAACTGAGGTCTCTCCAATGTAGTCTCCCTCTGAGAAGACCTTCATCTTTCCTGGGAGGATTACATTATCATTGTTCACGACCTTGTCTTGGGCAACAACCTCTGCCATTCCTTCAGCATACCAGTAATGTATTGTAGTAGATTCGAGTTCCTCCTCAATCAGAGTAACTGGATGCCGCTCATGATCAGAAGGTACTGTCATTTTCTTCGGAAGTTCGTAGACAGCAATCCCCGAAACAGTTTCCATTGCTTCTGCAAAATCCTCTTCTATCTCAGGAGGTGGCGCTGGAGGCGCCATGACCCCTAAACCCGCGACAGCTGCTGGCCTAGGGGCACTTCTTAGTCGTCTATCCTTAGCTCGGACTTTGTAATCAACAGCAGGGTCATGGGCGGTGATGAAGAATGGAGTTCCCTCAATAGCTTCCACTGGTTTAGCAGTAGCAGTAGAGATCACCAAATCAATATCTGACCAATCCTCATCGGTCCGATTATTGACCATGGCAAGTCGCCTAAGAGTAGCTTTGGCAGGGTGTAGATCCACATCATATTGTGGGATCCATGATGCTCCACCAGTCTGGTAGGTGACATCTAACTCAATGTTTGATGTAGAAGATACCTCCAAGGAAACCTCAACGGTATAGGTAGACACCGTCTTTCGTTCAGAGTTGATCCTACTAATGTTGTTTCGTAAAACTTGCACCTTATCATCCAATTCTTGCAGTTCTTCATTCAAGCTGCGGAGTGTCAGCTGAATTTCGCTTGCAAGTTTGTTTGCTTTCTTGTCCATATCTGTAAGTGATTTCATATCACCCTCATTGGCAGCATAGACCAGACCAAAATGGTTGGTAAACTCTGTGACCATATTGTTGATCTGTACAAGTCTATTTTGTTGGAATTCAATCTCATCCTGAATTTCAGTCCGCTTCTTTTCCAATTCCTTAAGTTCTTCATATAGCGGCTTGATGTCTGCTGAGGGTTCAAATACCTCTGTTGCGCTCTGCACATCTATGCTTGAGAGATTCGCAGGTCCACGACCTTTGACTCTGAAACTATCGTATTGTGCATAATTGGTGATTCCTGTCACCATTACTTTTTGGGGACCAGGTTCCAGCTTCACTTTCCCGGTTCTTGTAACTCGGGCTGCATCTCTGAACACTGTGACCTTAGAAATGGTAGTCTGAAGATTTGTCAAGTCAGTTCTCCCTCTCGCTCGATAAACACCAGACCATTTATTCTTTCGTAGAGTA
>JBHLOX010000207.1:0-3918 GCA_048940045.1 Promethearchaeota archaeon | reverse complement strand
GCAAGCTTTCCTCCCTCAAGACCACAGCCAAATCGAGCCCATGGGCCCACGAGCACCTTTGGGATGTTCTCGAGTTCAGGTCCTGAGAACAACTCCCGAGCCTCTCTCACTGAGATTGGGGTTCCACCCACATACTTGCCGGGTACAATCATTCCAGCGATCAGGATGATTAAGTCTGTCCTTGACCAGAGGCGTTGTGCATCCTTAAAGCTCTCACGGACTTGATCGATGGTTTGATAGAGAATCTCGGTCTTGGGGGCTTCTGTCCAGACTGCGCCTGCGATATATCTAGGGTAGATGCTCACATAGGGTGGAACACCAAGACATGTTGGTTCGTCAACATATCCATCAACAAGGGCAATACGTTCCACCTGCATCAAGTTCACCTATCACAAATCAACCCCATTCTTTGAAGTTGTCATATCCAGCAAATGGAATGTCTAGGACCCCCTCCTTCGATTTCCATGTTACTCGTTGCTCCGTTACAGTGGACCCAATTGCTAGTAGCTTGACATTCATCTTTTTGGCAACATCCACAGCTTTGTCGAACTTATCAGCAGGTATTGTTAGAACTAGGAGAAATTCTTCTCCACCTTGCATCACGGTCTTGAGTGTGTCTAGCTTATTGTTTTTGCAGAATGTTTCAACTTCAGATGAAACCGGTAAGTTGTTAATAATGAAACCACACCCACTCAGTTTCGCAATCGTATGCAATGTGATACCAAGACCGTCACTACTGTCCATACATGCGGTTATTGCATCAATATCCACCAGAGCCGGTACAATATGGAAGTCAATCTCAGGTCTGAAGGCTGCTTCAAGTGCATCCCGATGCAGTTCCGGGTCTGCCTTCAGTTCTCTAATCAGAATCTCAAACGCCACAGATGTCAGTCCAAAATCACCAGTGACTGCCACGATGTTTCCTTCCTCGGCGCCTCGTCGGGATACTATTTCATCCGGTGTAGCTGTGCCTAGAGCAACTCCGGTCAGCACAACGTCTTCGCACATTCCAACATCACCACCAAGGTATGGGATATTCGACTTGAGTCCATATTGAGAGAACCCACGGACAATCTCGCTGGCATCTTCCACATCATAGTCTTCAGGTACACAGAGAGAGAGCATGGTCGCTATTGGCAGAACACCCTTGGCCGCAAGATCGCTCAAAGCCATCACGGCAGTCTTACGTCCAACTTGAGCTGGGGTCATTCCCGGCAGCCAGTCAGTCTTCTTTACAAATGTGTCAACATTGATGACAAGATTGTTCCTTTCGGAGATAGGAATATCCGAGGCATCATCATCGAATTCCAATATTGCACCTACTGGCTTATTGACGAGATTGCTAATCTTTGAAAGAAAATCACGTTCACCTAGCTCTCCAGTCTTCAACGTAAGACCTCCACTATTCTTGCGTGTTAGTTCCATGATAAAGTTTTATTAGAGAATTCCAAGGGTGAGCGCTGAGTTAAGCCTCGGTGGCTTAGGGGTTATAGCGTCAGCTTCGTAAGCTGGTGGTCGCGGGTTCGAATCCCGCCCGAGGCTCCACCTTTTTCTAAATCACTCCATTTCCCATTTTACAAGGTTATGTGCTCTTTTTCATGACTCCTAGGGTCCATTTATGCACTCTTTGTCCTCAAGGACAAATGTACAATCGGGCGGGGATCAGTTTCTCTTGGCTAGTCCGTTGCTCCACTCAGAAACTCCTGATCACAGTTCTGGCATCTAACAATCCCCGTTCTTATTGCATGTTGTGGTCCATAGAGGTATGTCGCTCCACAACGCGAGCAAATGAGCCGTTTATGGTCAGGGATGGCATACCCGTCTATCCATGGTTCTGATATATCTTCCCTCGAAAGCTTGGTCTTTCTCCAGCCTGCACCCAGCAATGTGAGTGTTATGAATCCGAACACCAGGAGAGCTTCAGGGACTTCAACCTCAGGGAATTCAATCTCTTCAGGCTCTTCAGGTTCAAAATCCTCGAACATACCCTGTTCGGTGTTTCCCGAGCAGATGTTTTTCACCCAGGTGTTGGAATATGAATTATGGAACCAGATGCCAATCCTGTTGTAGTTGCAGATGTTTTTAGTCAAGGTGTTGAAATTTGATCCATCGAGGAGGATGCCGATTCCGGTGTTGTTGATGCAGATGTTGCTTTCCAAGGTGTTGTCATCTGAGAGATAGAGCTCGATACCATTGTAATTGCTGCTGTTGCACATGTTGTTCGTCACGATGTTGAAATGTGAGTCATCGAGGGAGATGCCATCTTCGCCATTGCTAGTGCACGTGTTGTCAGCTACGGTGTTGGAATTCGAGATTTCGAGTTTGATGCCATGGCCGCCGTTACTGTTGCAGGTGTTGTTTACCACGGTGGTGTGATTCCCAGTGAGCCAGATACCATTCCCATCGGTGTTGCAGGTGTTGTTTGCCACGGTGTTGTGATTCGAAATGCAGAGGTCGATGCCATTCCCCGTGTTGATGCAGGTATTATCAGCCAGGGTGTTGTAATCTGACGCGAGGAGGAAGATACCAGATCCGTCGGTGTCAAGGCAGGTGTTGTTGACTAGCTCACCGTTGGCGACATTCAATAGGTAGATTCCCCATCCCCCCGCACCCCATGGGGTGGAAATAACAGCACCAGTGAGAATGCAGTTGCGTATAATGAAGCTGACTTGGGTATTGCTGATCCCTATGCAGTTACCAGGTGCTCCTCCTAGGTCAATGTCCAACCCGTCAATTATGAACGGGTGCTCAGGAGAACCATAACCAGGCCATCCCTCTAGGAAAGCTGTGGCTGAGAAGTTGGCATCCCCATCAATCGCTATTGGACCGTGTGTGGTACCTGCAGCAAGCATTCCCCCTCTCTTGGTTTCTGAGACCGCCGTTGTTGACTGATGAGCTGTCCCATCAAGATCCGCGGCAGGCGTCACACTTGCCGCCAAGGCCATCAAGATCATGACCAATGTCACTGACAAGAAGCATCTGCTGACCTTGTCTCTATCAGGCATGGGTTCTCTCTCCTCTCCTACTAGTGTTGAGATACAAGAAGTCACTGCGTTCTCTCAGACTGACTGAGAGAACGTTGAAGCAGTGTTATGGATATGACAACACTGTGAACCAGAGTACGTATGCAGCTTCGACATAAGGTCTCCGGAGTTTCTACTTATCGCTAATAGACTCGAGAAACCGAACGAACCGATGATTACTGTCGTTCCGAAAATCCCGCCCAAGGCTCCACCTTTTTCTAATGAGTCAATACGCTCATTGAATGAGAGTATCTGATTCGACAGCAACTTTAGAATTTCTTCGACTATAGATTATTGTAGCGACTATTATGATGATGAATATGACGAGACCAGGACTAGGTGATGGTGGTGGCCATCCTGAGTATGGCTCTACCTCAAATATCCAGGTCCCTATGAATCGCTCATGATAGTCTTTCTCCACCGTAATGATTACTGTTGTGGAGCCCTGTTTGTCAGCACCAAACACGAGGTTGTAGAGTCCTGGTCCTGTTTCTGACTCGTTAAGGACAGTTAGAAATCTTAGGACACTGGAATCACTGATATTGACCGAAACAGTTGCATTGCTAATTGGAGTGTCATGCCATAAGTCTCTATACTGTAGTTCTAAAATGAGGGCATGTCCCTCCTGTAGGATTAGTGGATTGTAACCGGGGGAAATCAATTCTGTTGGAATTCTAATAATCCTGATTCTCAAACTAATTTCTTCAGCCGATCTGTTTTGAGATTGAAGGACTACATTGAGGGTGTAAGGAATGTAAGTGAAAATAGGCTCTCCTAATGTCGTCTGGTAAAGAGTGTGGTTTAATGTGTCGAATACAATACTATAATTTCCATCTCCAAGGTCAGTGGCAGAATAATCGGATACTGGTAAGGTTGGTCCCCATATGCGACAGAT